>NZ_DGRS01000040.1:0-29828 GCF_002391155.1 Megasphaera sp. UBA4382
CTTCGTGGGACAGCCCGTGGGGACCAGGCCGTCCGGGCTGGCATATCGAATGCTCGGCCATGAGCAACAAATATCTTGGCGATACCTTTGATTTCCACGGCGGCGGAAGCGATTTGATCTTCCCCCATCATGAAAATGAAATCGCCCAGTCTGAAGCCTATACAGGCAAAAAACCGATGGTCAAGTACTGGCTGCACAACGGGTTCATTACCATAAATTCTGAAAAGATGAGCAAATCTCTGAATAATTTCTTCCTCGTCAAAGACGTACTGGAACATTACAGCCCCGATGCCCTGCGGTATTTCCTCATCTCCAACCATTACCGCAGCCCGCTCGATTTCAGTGACGAACGGCTGGAAGAAATGACCCGCAGCCTGGAACGCCTGGGCACATCGATTGACAATGTTCTGGAATTGCTGGCTATGCCCGCCGGTGCTAAATCGGATACATCAGCCCAGCTTCTGGCCGATGCGAAAAAGATTGAAGAAGACTTTGAAGAAGCTATGTGTGACGATTTCAACACCGCTCTTGCCAGCGCAGCCATGTTTGAACTGGCCCGCAAAGTCAATATTTATAAAGATGCGGTCCTCAATAAGAACGTTCCTGTCGATTCGTCCGTCGTTTCTGAAGTCAAACGGATTTTTAAGACTATGACCGACATCCTCGGTATTTTGGAAGACCGCTGGAATGGCAATAAAGGCGAAGCCAGCAATAAGGACTACAACGACCTCATGGACCTCATCCTGGAAGTCCGTCAGGAATGCCGGGCCCAGAAACAGTATGCTCTGGCCGATGCTATCCGCGATAAGCTGGCGGCTCTGGGTATTACCGTAGAAGATTCTCCTCAGGGAGCGCGCTGGAAAAAGTGAAATTCAGACAACTGCAGGCATTAAAAAAGAAATCTTACGCCGCTTTTGCTTCGGGAGTCCGTCTGGATGTCCCCGAAGCAGAACCGGCGCAGCTGGACCCCATTTCCCTGGCTTTTGTTGGTGATGCCTACTATGCGTTATATATGCGTCGTCATCTCGTCGGGACGGGGATACCCAACGTGCAGGTACTGCATACACTGGCAGCCGAGTTCGTGTCAGCCAAAGTGCAGGCCATCATATACCGTCAGATAAAAGAAAACCTGAATGAAGAGGAGCAGGCCGTCTGTCAGCGGGCACGTAATGCCTATTCCCAGACACCGAAAAGTGCTTCCGTTGCGGAATATCATGACAGCACGGCTTTGGAAGCACTCGTCGGGTTCCTGGTCCTGTCTGACCAGAAGGAACGGCTGCAGGCCGTCATGGAACAGATCTATACACATACACAGGAGTATTGCCGTATGGCACATCCCTGATGAGGAGATACTATGAGTAAGGAAAGTATGATTATCGGCCGCAACAGCGTGACAGAGGCGCTGCGGGCAGGCCGGTCTATTTCAAAAATCTATCTGGCGGCAGGCAATCAGGCACCGGCTCTGGAACGCATCCGGGAGCTGGCTGGTGAACGGGGGATTCTCATCGAAAACGTTCCTCCGAAAGTATTGCACCGCCTGGCTCCGGATGAACGCCATCAGGGCGTCGTAGCTATAGCAGCGGCCATTGACTTTGCTGATCTGACCGATGTACTGGCCGATGTTGAAGCGAAAGAAGAAGTTCCCTTTCTGGTGCTACTCGATGGCATCGAAGATGTCCATAATCTGGGGGCTATCATCCGGACTGCCGAATGTGCTGGTGTCCATGCCGTCCTGGTACCGAAGCGGCGCAGTGCTCCCCTGAATGAAACGGTGGGAAAAACGAGTGCCGGTGCTATCGAATACATGCCTATCGTACCAGTTGGAAACAGCACGCAGCTCCTGAAGAAGCTGAAAAAGCGGGGCTTCTGGATTATCGGTGCCGATATGGATGGCACGGTGGATTATTTCCACAGCTCATTGACGGAGCCCATTGTACTGGTCATCGGCAGTGAAGGCAGAGGTATGTCGCGGCTGGTCAAAGAAACGTGTGATGTGCTGGTACAGATTCCCATGTTCGGTCATGTCAACTCTCTTAACGCGTCTGTGGCGGCGGCTTTGCTCATATACGAAGCCGTGCGGCAGCGGCAGGCGGTGACACAGCCGTGAAAGATTTATTGGTAGTAGATGGATATAACATTATTTTTGCCTGGCCATCTTTACAGCCCCTGGCCCGGGAATCGCTGGAACATGCCAGGGAAAAACTGATCGACATACTGGCCAGTTATGGCAAATCCAAGGGATATATGCTGGTACTTGTCTTTGATGCCATGTATACGGAAGAGACAGAAAAGAGCATGAAACTGGGCCGCGATTGCGAGATCATTTTTACGGACAAGGAAGAAACGGCGGACAGCCGTATTGAAAAACTGGTCTATGAACACCGGAATGAACGACGCAGTATTTACGTTGCGACGTCCGATGGTCCGGAACAGAACCAGATCCTTGGCACTGGCGCTTACCGCGTGACTGCGCGGGAACTGGCAGAAGATGTACAGCGCAGCCGGCAGGAAATGAAGCAATATGAGCATACGAATGTTCTCACAGAGGGCAGCAGCCGCAACGAAGTCGTATATCATGTAAAGAACGGTGATGTCCTCGAAAAACTGGAGAAAATCCGCAGATCAAAATAAGAAAGCAGGTACATGCGGTCAATGAAACAAGCGATGATGAAAAAAATGGACAGATTCAAAGATCTGACTGATGAAGAAATTGTCCGCATGGCACAGGAAGAGCATGATGCCGGAGCGACCGATTATATTGTCCACAAGTACAGAAATTTTGTAAAAGCCAAGGCACGCTCGTATTTCCTCATCGGAGCAGATAAAGAAGATATTATTCAGGAAGGCATGATTGGCCTGTATAAGGCAACCCGCGATTTCCGCGGCGATAAACAGGCGTCGTTCCGGGCCTTTGCCGACCTCTGCGTGACAAGGCAGATTATAACAGCTATCAAGACGGCGACGCGGCAGAAACATATTCCCCTCAATTCGTATGTATCCCTGAATAAACCGATTTACACAGATGAGTCGGAACGGACACTGATGGATGTCGTTTCGGCAGCTCCCGTTTCAGATCCGGAAGAACTCATTATCAGCCGGGAAAATTTTGCAGATATTGAACTGAAAATGAACGAAGTCCTGAGTGATCTGGAATGGCAGGTGCTGATTGCCTATCTGGAAGGCAAGTCGTATAATGAAATGTCCCAGGAGCTTCACCGCCATGTCAAATCCATTGATAATGCGTTGCAACGGGTCAAACGGAAACTGGAACGGTATCTGGAAATGCGGGATAAGGAAAATAATGGGAAAGAACCTATTGATAGAAAAGAGAAATGAGTGTACAATAGTACCGTTAAGTGTGTTATGTGAGGAGGATTATTGTGATTACCGCATTAGAAATTATAGTAGTCATTTTGGCATTGCTGATTATCGGTGTCGTTGTCGCTCAGAAAAGTAAGACACAGGGGATGGGTGCCGGCTTTGGCGGTGGTGCTGAAGACTTATTTGGCAGCAGAGCCCGTGGTATGGATGCGTTATTGTCCAAGCTTACGATTATCTTGTCAGTTGCCTTTACGATTTTTACCCTTGTTCTGGGAAGACTGCTGAACACATATTGAGCCGGATACAGGAGAAGCGGCGTGATGATGGATGTGTCTCACGCAGGTTTTCCTTTGCTTTAAACTTCAAACGTAACAGAGGCTGTCTTACCGGGCAGCCTCTTTTTTCTACACACGATGATCCTTCACGATGACGCAATACGGAAATTTTGTATCATCATTCCCTTTTTACTGGAGAAGATAATGGATAAACAACTCGCTCATGATATAATAAATATATGTAGTAAGACTGAAGAAGGTGCCACTGTTGAAGATTGTGCCGAGCAACTGGATTTGAAAGGCGGACAACTGGCACAGCTGTTTACGGTTTTTGATGAACTGGCAAGGAGTGGTGTGCTTATGAGAATCGCTGGCGAGCGGTACCTGGCAGCACAAAAAAGTGCGGAAATTACAGGTATTTATAAAGGATATACGAAAAATTTCGGGTTCGTCATCACTAATGACCTGAAAGAAGATGTTTACATCACCGAATCGAACCGTCATACGGCCATGAATAATGATAAAGTGCAGGTCCGGCTGTTGCAGAGCAGCCGCGGACACAGGCAGGAAGGGGAAATCATCCGCATTATCGAACGGGCCAATACGACCGTCGTCGGGACCTATGACCGGCAGCAGAACTGTGGGTTTGTCATCCCCGACGATGAACGGCTGCGGGAAGACATTTATGTCCCTCTGGATAAGACTCTGAATGCGAGAAGCAGCGCCAGAGTGCTGGTCAGGATTACCCGCTGGCCCGAAGAAAACCGGAAAGCGGAAGGTGAAATTGCGGAAGTCCTGGGATATGACGGAGATAAAGACCTGGATATCAAGGTCATTATGGCCCGGCACGGACTGCCTTTTGATTTTCCGGAAGCCGTCAAGAAAGAAGCCGAAGCCATCAATCAGACGGTCGTACCGACAGCGGACAGACGGGATTACCGGGACCGGAATCTGATTACCATAGATAGCGAAGATGCCAAGGACCTCGACGATGCCATCGATGTCGTCCGCCTTCCCAACGGGAATTACCGTCTGGGCGTCTATATTGCTGATGTCAGCTGGTATGTCCGGCCCCAGTCGGCGATAGACCAGGAAGCGTACAACCGCGGTACTAGTGTCTATCTCGTGGACCGGGTCATTCCCATGCTGCCGACCGTACTTTCCAATGGCATCTGCAGTCTCAATGCCGGCCAGGACCGCTATTCCATGACCTGCGTCATGGAAATCGATTCCCAGGGACAGGTCGTCCATGCCGACATCGGTCCGGCTGTCATCCAGGTTAAACGGCGCTGCAATTATCACGAAGTAAAAAAAGCACTCCTCGAAGGCATCGTTCCCGATGATCTGCGGCCTTTTATGCCGATGCTCCGGGAGCTTCGGGAATTATCAGATATTTTAAAAGCCATGCGCCTGCGCCGCGGGGCTATTGATTTTGATTTCCCGGAATACAAAGTCATACTCGATCCCGATGGCAAACCACTGCGGTTGGAACGCCGGGACCGTTCCATTGCCGAACAGATTGTCGAAGAAAGTATGCTGATTGCCAATGAAACCGTTGCGTCCTATCTTCGTGACAGTGGCAATCCCAGTGTGTACCGTATCCATGAAATACCGGAACCGGAACGGCTGGAAATGATGCGGACCGTCCTTTCCAGTTTTGACCTGCCTGTACCCGATGCCGATGAGGTGAAACCGGCCGATTTCCAGCAGCTCATCGAAAAATCGAAGGGTACCGATGCTGAAGCGGTCGTGCAGACGATTGCCCTGCGCTCCATGCAGCAGGCGCGTTATTCGACGGTCAATGCCGGTCATTTCGGCCTGGCCTCGAAATGTTACACTCATTTCACGTCACCTATCCGGCGGTACCCGGACCTGATGGTGCACCGCCTCATCCGCCAGTTCCAGAGCGAAGGGAAGCTGACAGAAAAAGAAGCCAGTCTATCCTTGTCTTTCCATACACAGGCCGCTGACCAGGCCAGTACGCGGGAACGGGTCGCTGTGGAAGCGGAACGGGAGACGGATGACCTCAAAAAGGCAGAATACATGGTGCCTTTTGTCGGTGAAGCCTTCGATGCCCACATAACGGGTATTACGTCATTCGGGTTGTTTGTCGGTCTGGAAAATGGTATTGAAGGATTGATTCATATATCGCTGCTGACTGATGACGATTATGAATTCGATGAAGCGTCCTATACGATGCGCGGCCGTCTCGGAGGTCATGTGTACCGTCTGGGCGATTCCATAGAAGTTACTCTGGCAAAAGTGAATACCGACCGGTGTGAAATCGATTTTGTACCGGGCCGGGTCGATTCACTGGAAGATTTGCAGCAGCGCATGGCGGCCAGTATGGAAAAGAGACATCATCGCAGTAAGGAAACGACGAAACGGGACTGGATGAATGATGCCGGTCATAAACCGGGCAAGAAAGATAAAAAGGGAAAGAAAAACAAGAAAAACAGCAGAGTAAAGAAGAGCGGCCGCAAGACAAAGAAGAAGAAAGCCCGCAAAGGCCGCAAGACGGGCAGAAAGTAGAGGAACCACGCGTTGGCAAAAGGAACGAGCGGGGTAAAATATATTGCGGAAAACCGCAAGGCCCGTCATGATTATTTTATACATGAAACGTACGAAGCCGGTATTGCCCTGACAGGGACGGAAGTTAAGTCCCTGCGTCAGGGAAAGGCAAACCTGAAGGATAGTTTCTGCCGCATTGAGCATGGGGAATTACTCCTGCTGGGAATGCATATCAGTCCGTATGAACAGGGGAACCGGTTTAATCATGATCCCCTGCGGACACGGCGTCTTCTCATGCATAAGTATGAAATACTGAAATTGTTTGGCAAGACAAAAGAAAAGGGATATACTCTGATTCCGCTGAATCTGTATTTCAAAAAGGGAAAGGTAAAGGTAACAGTGGCCCTGGTCAGTGGTAAAAAACTGTATGATAAGCGTCAGGCCCTGGCCGAAAAAGAAGCAAAACGCGATATAGAACGGCGCATGAAAGAACGGCGCTGATGAGGAGGAATACCATGAAATGCCGCTATTGTGATAATGAAGCAGTCTATCCGGACGGACTTTGCGAACGCTGCCACCAGGCAGAGTTAGAAAACCGCGGAGCTTCTGTCTTGTCTGATGACGAACGTGATAATTTCAAAGGACAGACCATTAACGAAGACGGCACTGTCTATGAAGAAAAAAAGGAACAGGAAGAAAGTCAGTCCAATGTCCATATTTATATGACTCACGGCCTGCCCCTGCGCATCAAGCTGGCCATCGGCTTTATCATTTTCTGTGTCCTGGCTATTATCATCAGCGCACTGGGCTTCTTGATACTGGCATTGCCGTATCTGCTGGGAGGTGCGGTCATCATCTTAGTGTATCAAATTGTAAAAACGCTGCTGCGCCACCGTTAGGGGACGCTTACGCAGAGGATAGAGGTTAGTATGAAAGATAAAATTGCCATCATCGATGGAAACAGCCTGCTATACCGTGCATTTTATGCGATTCCCGTACTGACAGACAGTCAGGGGAACTATACAAATGCCGTCTATGGCTTTTTGAACATGCTTTTGAAGCTGTATGAACAACTGGACCCGAAATATGTAGCCGTAGCATTCGATAAGGATAAACATACTTTCCGTAATGAATTGTACAGCGAATATAAAGGGACGCGGAAACCGGCTCCCGATGAACTGCGCCCACAGTTTGCCCTGATCCGCGAAGTGCTCCAGTGCCTTGGAATATGTATTCTGGAGCAGGAAGGATATGAAGGGGACGACATCATCGGCACACTGGCACGGGGACTGGAAAAAGAGAATCTCGATATTGCCGTCGTCACAGGAGACCGTGACGCATTGCAGCTCGTCGATGACAGTGTGACCGTTCATCTGACGAAAAAGGGAATCACCAATATGCTGGCCGTGACGCCGCAGGTCATGGAAGAAGAATATGGCTATACGCCGGCTCAGGTCATCGATATGAAGGCACTTATGGGAGATACGGCAGATAATATCCCCGGCGTGCCCGGCGTAGGAGAAAAAACGGCATTAAAGCTGATTTCCCAGTTTCACAGTGTAGAAGGCGTCTATGATCATATCGACGATGTAAGCGGCAAAAAGCTGAAAGAAAAGCTGAGCATGAATAAGGACTCGGCGTTTCTTTCCAAACAGTTGGCTACCATCCGCTGTGATGTGCCATTGACCTATTCCCTGGATGATTTTGTACCACAGCCGAGGGAAGAAGATGTGGCTAGTCTGTTCCGTCAGCTCGGATTCAAGAATCTTCTGGAACGGTTTGCTTCGTTTGACCGGTTTTCCCATATTGCTCCTAAGGCGGACGCGGTGACGCTGTCATATCTCGATCCTTCCCAATGGCAGCCGGAAAAGCTTTCCGGCATGACTGTAGCCGTGGAAGCCCTGTATGATGCGGCACTTCCCGTGCCTCATGTGACCTACCTGTCTCTGGCAACAGCTGATGGCATCCTGCAGATTCCCGGTGAAGACGCTGCTAAATGGCTGGCTGCTCTTTCAAAAGCAGGCCTGGTCATTACATCGGATGGCAAGAGGCTTTCGAAAACCGTATGGGCTGCCACGGGGAAAAAACTTCCCCTGGCCGATGTCACTCTGGCGGCATATTTGCTTGATCCGACGCGGACTGCGTATGGCCTGACCTATTTATCGGAAAAGTTTGCCGTGCCGCTGGCTGAAAATCCGGAAGCACCGGATACGGTGCACTGTGATGAAGGAGCTGCATTTGTGTATGCTCTCTGGCCAAAAGAAAAACAGTCTCTGGAAGAATTTAAGCTGGATGAGTTATATCAATCCATCGAAGAACCGCTCATCCATACGCTGGCTGTCATGGAAATGAATGGCTTTGCTGTCGATGAAACGCGCCTGCAGGAAATGGAACGGGAACTGTCACTGAAAGCTGATGAACTGGAACAGTCTATTTATGACGATGCGGGCGAAGTGTTTAATATCAATTCCCCCAAGCAACTGGGGCAGATTCTGTTCGAAAAGCTGCAGCTTCCGGTCATTAAAAAGACGAAGACGGGATATTCAACCGATTCTTCCGTACTGGAAGAACTCCGGGACAAGCATCCCATGATTGATAAGATTTTACAATTCCGGGCGTTAAAGAAGCTGATTTCTACGTATCTCGAAGGATTGGAACCTCTTATTTCCCGGGAAACAGGCCGGATTTATACGTCCTTTAACCAGATGGTCACGGCTACGGGGCGCCTTAGCAGTTCCGATCCCAATCTCCAGAATATTCCCATCCGCACGGAACAGGGGCGGAAAATACGGTCCCTGTTCATACCGGGAGAAGGATATGACTACATCGTCTCTGGCGATTATTCGCAGATTGAACTGCGCCTGCTGGCTCATTTGTCACAGGATCCGACGATGATAGACGGTTTTAAAAAGGGACAGGATATCCACCGGCGGACGGCATCGGAAGTGTTTGGCATTCCTCTCGACGACGTGACATCGGAACAGCGGTCCCATGCCAAAGCTGTCAACTTCGGTATCATCTATGGAATCAGCGACTTTGGCCTGGCCCGCAATATTTCCATCTCCCGCAAGCAGGCCAAAGAATATATTGAATCCTATTTTGCCCGCTACAACTGTGTCCATGGATATATGGAAAAACTGGTTTCCGAAGCCCGGGAAAGCGGTATGACTCATACCATGTTCGGACGCATCCGGGCATTGCCGGAAATCAACAGCAAGAATTTCACCCGCCGTTCCTTTGCCGAACGAACGGCCATGAATACGCCTATCCAGGGAAGTGCCGCCGACATTATCAAGCTGGCTATGAATGCCGTACAGGATGAATTGGAACAGCGCGGCCTCAGAAGCCGGATCCTCGTACAGGTTCACGACGAACTAGTTCTGGAAGTGCCGGAGGCGGAAAAAGCAGAAGTAGAACGACTGCTGAAAGACACGATGGAACACATCGTCGAACTGTCTGTTCCCCTCGTAGTCGATATCCACAGTGGTTCTAACTGGGAAGAAGCAAAGTAGGTGAACCTATATGCCTGAATTGCCGGAAGTAGAAACGATACGAGGTTTCATCGATGACCATATTAGAGGGCAGGTGATTACTCAGGTAGAGACGGATTTGCCACGTCTTATCCGGAACACGACGGCGGACCGCTTTGCCACTGCTTTAACAGGACAGACCATTGAAGGCGTGAGTCGTAAGGGAAAGTATCTGTTTATCCACTGTAGCGGCCCCTGGTCGTTTCTGGCCCATATGCGCATGACGGGTAGCCTGCTCTATGAAGACCATCCCGGTAAGTATGCCGGCCGGGCTGTCCATATCACGTTTACTCTCAGCCAGGGATGGCTGTTATACCGGGATATCCGTACGCTCGGCTGTCTCTGGCTCGTTCCCTCCCAGGGACCGACGGGTATCAAAGGCTATGACAGCCTGGGGCCGGACGCAATTAGTACCGAATTTACAGAAGCATACCTGTACGGCCTGTTGAAACAGACCAGCCGGCCTGTCAAAACGGTCCTCATGGATCAATCGAAGATAGCCGGACTTGGTAATATTTACGTAGATGAAGCCCTGTTCCGGGCGGGCATCCGGCCCATGCGTCATAGCGATAAAGTCACGAAAAAAGAAGCGGTCCGTCTTCATGAAGCCATCGTCGCCGTCCTCCGGGAAGGCCTGGAACACGGTGGCACGACAATCCGCAACTTTATCAGTGGCAATGGCAAAGAAGGACAGAACCAGGACAACCTCCGCGTCTACGGCCGGGAAGGCACGCCGTGTACAGTCTGCGGCACGACTATCGAATACACGAAACTGAACGGTCGCGGTACCCACTACTGCCCGAAGTGTCAAACGTAGGAGGCTGACGCACGATTGAGGCGATAATCCAACGTAATGAAGAAACGGCACAGGACATCTACCGCCACATCAAAGAAGACTACATCGGCCTGCTGCAGGCGCTGGATCAGGAAGTACGTTCGAGACTTGATATTTAACCCTGCTTTTTTTGCGAATATCTCAGAGCAGGCTCTTTGGAGTACTGATTTTTTTCAAGCGATTACAGAAAAGTTAAAGATAGATTCATCTGCTATCAAGCCAGAGTAAATTAAATAAATAACAAAACGACCCCCTAATCGTTAGAGTTTTGGTCTAACAATTGGGGGTCAGTATACTTTTCAGCTGCTTAAAGCAGTTTTGATTTTACCATTGAATCCCGTTGCCATAGTATTCGCTGGGAGCATTGCTGGTCTGGACATTCAGAATGACAGGCATGTTTACCTGACCTTTGATCCAATCATGCAGACGCAGCGCGTCATCGGCACTAAGGGGAGTTCTGACGGTAACTTCGGCCATGAAACGGTCGTAGCCAAATGTACCGTCTTTCGTATCGTTATCTCGATGCAAGGCTGTTAGCGTGCCACCCCGGACAGACTGGATTTCCGGGAATAATAAAGGAGCCTGGCTGTTTAGAATCTGGATGACCTGCTGGTCTGCTGCAGCACGTTCGTAAGCTGGGTAATATTTACTGGTCAGCATCTTGTACGAAGCTTCTTTTTCGGCTTTGCCTTGTTTTTCTATGCGTGAATTGATCAATCGCTGCACTTCCTCAGTGTTCAGATTCCTGTTTCCCTGGATAATAGAAAGAGATATGCCTTGAAGACGTGGATAGTTATTTATGTTCGATTTAAGCTGGTCTATTTGTTCTTCCGTCAGGACAGCCCCGACAAGATCAATTGTCAAGGTCTTATCTTTTAGTGTGTAAGAAACGACACTAGTTTTTTCAAAATTCATGTTTGTTTCTATAAAAGATTTGACCTGGACTTCCTGGAGCGCATCTTTTACCGTTAGATGAGCCATATAGATGCTTGGAATCGTAATTAATAGGCCGAGGATAACTAAAATGAGACGCTGTTTGCGAAAATGAGCTTCAGCGACATTGCCGTGAGGCGGGACTTTCAGAATCTTAAATACCAAGAACGAAGACAAGGCAATGAAAAAGGCATTGATGAAAAATAGATACAAGGCTCCTAGAAAAAATGTATAGTTTCCTGAAGCAAAACCATATCCAGCCGTGCAGAGAGGCGGCATCAGTGCCGTAGCAATGGCGACGCCTGGGATGACATTGCTTTTTTCTTTCCGTGTATTTCCGACGGCACCAGCAATTCCACCGCATAAGGCTACGAGAACATCCCAAATAGTGGGAGTGGTCCGTGCCAGCATTTCATCTGTAGGAGTGGTCAAAGGTGAAATGAGAAAATAAATTGAGGCTGTTAATACGGCAAGGCCTACCTGGAAAGATAATTTAATCAGGGACTTGCGGATAAAGGGGACGTCGTATGTTGCCATGCCATAGCCTGTTGCTACGATACCGCCCATCAGGGGGGAAATGAGCATGGCCCCGATGATGACGGCAACGCTATTCATGTTCAGCCCGATACAGGCAATCATGATGGCCATGACTAAGACAACCAAGTTTGTGCCTTCTATGGTTGCGTCAGCCAGAATGCGCTGATTGATGATTTCTATCGAGGCCGAGTCGCCTTTTAAATCGATTAGATTATTCCATCGGTTCATCGTTTTTCTCCTTGTTCTAGATGTACTTTATCAGACAAATACAGGTCGTGTTTGCCTGTTGCCAACATTTTGACATAGCGTTCATATTGACGGAGAACGTCTGTGATCAATTCATCTTTCTGCATATATTTAATGCTGTATCCACGGCGTCCGTCAGCAAAATAACAAATAGGCTCGTAATTTTCTTCTTCCGTTATGGTCGGGAAGGACAGGGAGCCAACGACTGTATCTGACACATCATTGGCCCGATAGCGGATACCGTATATAAAATTGCGGAGGCTCCCACTTTCGACAACTAGCTCACGATATGCCTGATGACTATCATTACACACCTGAATCTGGACGGAAATGCCGTTGCGTAAGAATTCCTGGCGCAGTTCTTTGAAAGCTGGATCTACGGTTTGGTTCAGAAAACGTTGAAAATCATCCAGCGTTCCTACGGATATGATTTTTTTCAGACGGTCCTGCCAATGAGAGCCGTCCCAATAAACCGTGCTTTCAGACAATTTCCTGCTGAAATAGGCGTTATCGATCAGCAAACCGCGTAATAAACAGAAAACCATCAGGATCATGATGATGGCAAAAGGAAGGGCAATGATGACGGTCATCGTCTGTAAGGCCTGGAGGCCACCGGAATAGAGCAGACCGATGGATAGTAGTGCCAGCAAGGAGCCCCATAAGACCGTCTGCCATTTGGGAAAGGTATTTTTTCCTTGTGAGGCGATACTGTTGATGACAAAGATTTCTGAATTGGCTGAAGTGATGAAAAAAATGGCAATGACCAGTAACGCAATCAGGGATGTGACCAGAGCGAAGGGGAATTGGTCCAGAAACAGGAACAAGAGTTTTTCTGTTTCAGCGGCTGCATTGGTCAGTATGCCGCCGGTTTGTGCATCAACCCAGATAGCCCCGTTGCCAAATACAGTCATCCAGAAGATATTGAAAAGGGTCGGTACTAAAAGAACACAGACAACAAATTCGCGTATCGTGCGTCCTTTGGAAATCTTAGCGATAAAGAGACCGACGAATGGTGCCCAGGAAATCCACCATGCCCAATAGGTGATGGTCCAGTTAGTAAACCATTCCTCTTTTGTGCTTTCGTAGGCAAATGTACGGAAAGATAATTCGATGATGTGGGTCAGATAGTATCCCACGTTTTCCGTAAAGGAAGATAAAATATATACAGTCGGGCCGGCGACGAGAATGAATAACAGAAGGGAGATGGCCAGAATCAGATTTCCCTGGCTCATGTAGCGGATGCCCTTACTTACGCCAGAAATGGCTGACAAGATGGCAAGACCGACGGCGATGACAATCAAGAGAATAATGTGGGAAAAAGATGGTGTTGAGAAAATGCCGACAGCACTCAGACCAGCGTTGAGCTGCATGGCTCCGAAGCCCAGCGTCGTTGTCAGGCCAAAGATAGTTGCACAGAGGGCGACGATATCAATCAAATTGCCCCAGAAACCATTCAATTTATTTTTAAGAAGGGGATAAAAACCGGAACGCAGGGTTACGGGAAGCCGATATCGGAATCCAAAATAGGCCAGGGCAAGACCGATGATACCATAAATAGCCCAGGCATGGATACCCCAGTGAAAAAGAGTGTTCAGCATGGCTTCTTTCGTTTGTACCAGGGGAGAGGCTGACCCGTGCAAAGGAGCTGATAAGTGGACAATCGGTTCGGCTACGCCGAAGAACATCAAACCAATGCCCATGCCGGCCGAAAACAACATGCATAACCAGGAAAAAAAGAAAATTCCGGTTCTTCATCTTCGTTTCCCAAGCGGATATCACCGAGTTTTCCAAGGCACAAGATGACCAGGAAAAGAAAGAAAAAGGCGACACAAAGGATGTACACCCAACTGCAGGAACTGAATATATATTCTTTTATGCTGCTTAAAACTGTATCTGTCCGAATGGGGAAAAAGATACAGCTTATGACGACAATTCCAATGAACAAAATACTGGGAAAGACAATGCTTGGTTGTAAGTTATTTTTTGGAAATTTCACTAACAAACCACCTTTCAACATAATTGATCAAGAAGAGTCTATAAACAATATAAGATATTAAATATATTAACTTTATTGTATCATATTTCTTTTTGTATCAACAAGCCATTGCAGCCGCTGCCTTTCCCGTTCGATAGCCTGTTCCAGGATGAGGGAATGGCCGAAATGCTTTAGCCGGTCTTCCTGTGTGCGGAACAGGGCTTCCCAGCGGGAACGCAGATAGTCGTACTTTTTCTGATGACGGGCAATTTCTTCCCGGAAAAGCTGGGCGAGAAGCGGGTCCCGGGGATCATCGATGAGGTAGAGTTTCATCGTGAATTCATCGCGGCTGGGGACAAGGCTGCTCAGGGGTTCATGCATCCAGGCGGAAAGGATTTCCTGCCCGGCCGGGGTGATGCGGTAGTATTTTTTTTCCAGTTTCGTGCCGACCGTTTTGCTGTGGCTGGTAATGAGTCCCTTTTCTTCCATACGCCGCAGTTCCGGGTAAATCTGGCTGTGGTTGGAAGACCAAAAGTCGCCTACTTCGCCTTCAAAAAGTTTTTTCAGGTCGTAACCGGCCAGTTCTTTGTGATTCAGCAGGCCGAGGATGATGTATTTTAAGATATTTTTTTGGGCCATGAAACTCTTCCTTCCCTATGTGTTTTGTATTCCTTCCCTATGTGTTTTGTATCAGTATAGCATATTTTCTGATAAAAATCATGAAATTTAAAACATGTAATAATTGACATATATAGAGAGGAAATGTACAATAAGGTGTGTCAAAAATATGTCATTATTTACATGATTTGGAGGGGCGATTATGAAATTCAAAGAATTAGAAGACTTCTTGGGAACACACTTTATCTATACATACGATAATGGCTGGGAATACGAATGGTATGCCAAAAATGACCATACGGTCGATTACCGTATCCATGGAGGCATGGTTGCTGGGCGCTGGGTCAAAAATCAGGAAGCAAACATTGTAAAACTGACGGATGGAGTCTTTAAAGTAACCTGGACGGAACCGACAGGTACTGACGTAGCCCTTGACTTCATGCCTGATGAATATCGTATGCATGGCACTATCTTTTTCCCGAAATGGGTTCAGGAACATCCGGATATCACGGTCTGCTTCCAGAATGAACATATTCCCCTGATGGAAGAATCACGGGAAAAGTATGAAACGTATCCTAAGTATCTGGTCCCGGAATTTGCCAAAATTACTTATATCGGTAAAGCCGGTCAGGATAATGAAGATGTTATTTCAGAAGCTCCCTATCCGGGAATGACCGATGACATCCGGGCCGGGAAATACTTTGATGCTTCTTATCATCGTCTTCATAAATAAAAAAACTGTGCCAACAGCGCCACCCGATACGTTATAGATTTAATTCCCTGTACCGGGCCGGTGACACGCCGTAAACCCGTCGGAATGACGCATAAAACGAAGATATACTACCAAAACCAGCAGCCATGGCGATATCCAACACCGATTGACTGCTGGTTTTCAGCATAGAGGCTGCTTTTTCCAGACGCTTGTTCAAGATGTATGCATGGGGAGTCTGACCATAATGGTCCTTGAACAGCTGATTGAAATGATGGGACGTCATAGGAATCTGTCTCAGTACTTCCTGCAGTTTCTGCGGGTTGCAGGCGTTGTGATCTAATATTTCTTTTATGTGGCGGATCAGAAGCCGGTTTGGGTCATAGGACTGCAAGTCGGGACGGCACCGTTTGCAGACCCGGTAGCCCGCATCTATGGCTTCCCGGGGAGAATCAAAATAAACGATATTATCTTTTTTGGGGCGGCGGGATTTACAGGACGGGTTACAGAAAATACCTGTACTTTTCACACCGTACCAGAATATTCCATCGTAGTTTACATCACAGCGGCAGACCACCTGCCACTTTTCTTCTGCGTTCATGGTTTTATCCACCTCCTGGTTCTATTATATAAAATAGCCAGGCCTTGCCAACCTGTTTTTTACATTGTCATTGTAAATTAGAAATCAATTTTTGAGAAGATAGCAGCTTCGTTTTTCGATAAAATAAAGTGTATTCTATTTTATGTGAAATGAGGTGGAATTATGAATACATCTATGATACAGGAAAACAAGGGAAATAAGATATATGGTTATATGACATCCCCCATAGGCATTCTGAAAATCACCGCTTCGGATACGGCTGTTACGGCTGTAGAACGGATTTCTGCAGAAGAAAGGCCGGCAGGAATGGAAGATAAGACGGTAGAGAATCGGTTCATCCGGCAATGCCGTGAAGAATTACAGGAATATTTTGCTGGCCGCCAGCGTTCTTTTGATGTGCCGCTGGCGCCGTCAGGTACTCCCTTCCAGCAGCGCGTATGGAATGCCTTATGCCAGATTCCGTATGGCCAGACCCGGACCTATGGCGAAATTGCCCAAATGACAGGGAATCCTCAAGCAAGCCGGGCCGTAGGAATGGCCAATCACCGTAATCCCATTCTGATTCTCATTCCGTGTCACCGTATCATCGGAGCTGATGGCAGTCTGACCGGTTATGCGGCAGGGCTGGAAACAAAAAAATATCTGCTGCAGCTGGAGAAGGAGAATAGACATGGCTGACAAGTACTTTCCCCTATGGAGAAAGGGAAATTGATTATCTCTGAATATCCCGTGAATTCGTGTCAGGGCGGATCCAGGCAGAGACCGTATCAGCTATGCCGGATAACCTGTTTTGCCAGACTCTTTGCCAGCTGCCGGGTATTGGCCGATGGACGGCGGAAATGTTGCTCATTCATTGCCTGGAGCGGACCGATGTGCTGAGCTATGGGGACCTTGCCATATTACGGGGCCTGCGCATGATATACCGGCACCGGAACATCACCAAAGACCTGTTCTGCCGGTATCAGAAACGGTATTCCCCTTATGGTACGGTGGCCAGTATATATATCTGGGCCGTTTCTGCCGGGGCCGTTCCCGGGCTTACCGATCCGGCAGAAGCTGTGAAAAAGACAGTTGGAAAAATGGACAAATCATAGTAGAATAATGCCAGAAAACATAAACGCAGGGAGACGGCATTATGGCTATTGATTTGAATTCGATTGTATCACTGCTCACCGATGATGGATCACCGGAGCATTGGGAAATACAGATTCCCCGGCAGGGAGATCATATACGCGTACGCCGGCTGGGCGGATTGTATTATCATCACGGGATTTATGTCAGCGATGAGGAAGTCATCGCTTTTGCCGGAGATGATGACTATAATCCCATTGACTGGTGGGACACGGAAATCAGGGCGACTTCTCTGGAAGAGTTTCGTCAGGGTGGCATCATTGAAGTGCGGCAGTATACGGAGAAAGAACAGGAACAACTTTGCCCGGTCCCTGAAATCATTGCCTTTGCCAGGGCCTGTATTGGCAATAAAAAATATGACCTGCTGTTTCATAATTGCGAACATTTTGCCAATGCCTGCAAGCTCGGCGTGTACCGCAGTTATCAGACGGAACAGATCCTTTTTGGCAAGGCCATTCCAAAAGCGCTGGAATGTTTGGGTGATGAAACACAGCGTGAGACGTGGCTGAAAGAAGCTGTGCAGGATTTAAAAGCCCAGGTCCTGGATAAGCTGCGACGCGATTCAGAAAAATCAGATTCATGAGGCGTGGGGGATTTTACTGAAGAAGGTGTTTTACGTGGCGTGGCTGGTACTGGGACTATTTGTAGTATCCCTGATTTTTTGTGTAATATTTCATTTTTCTGTTGTCTGGGCACTGGCGGCAGGATATATATTCTTTTTTTCCTATGGCCTATGGCGTCATATCCCTGCCGGAGAGTTGTGGCAAAATTCCTTACGCGGCTTGAAAACGGTCAGTACCATTCTGATGGTTATGGTACTGATTGGCATGCTGACGACGGTCTGGCGGGCCGGTGGTACGATTCCCATGATTGTATCGCTGGCAGGAAATATGATCCGGCCGGAAGTGTTCTTCGTCATGACCTTTGTGCTGAACTGCTGTATTTCCTGTCTCACCGGGACGGCATTTGGCACGGCCGCTACCATGGGGGTCATCTGTATGTCTGTAGCCAATTTCCTGGGAGCCAGTCCGGTATGGACCGGGGGCGCCATCATGAGCGGGGCTTTTTTTGGCGACCGCTGTTCGCCCCTTTCGACGAGTGCCCTTTTGGTAGCTGCCGTGACGCATACGGACTTCTTTCATAATCTCGTGCTCATGGCACGCCGTGCTATAATACCGTTTGTCCTGTCCTGCGTCATCTATGGACTGGCAGGATGGCATTCCGGAAGCAGTGCAGGGATGGGGCTGGACGTATGGCATTTATTTTCTTCATCGTTCCAGCTGCACTGGCTGACGCTCATACCGGCGATACTGATTATTGTGTGTTCCCTGTTGCGGATGGATGTGCGCAAAACGATGGGACTAAGTATTTTCGTCGCCTTTGTCCTGACCGTGACGCTCCAGCATATGGCGGTGGCTGATCTCCTCCCTATGCTCCTTACGGGATATCGTTGTCCCGAACCGGCACTGGCGGCGCTTCTCGACGGTGGTGGCGTATTGTCGATGCTTCCTTCCATTGCCATTATTGGCCTGTCGGCAACCTACGCCGGTTTGTTTGAACGTACGGGACTGCTCCTGGGAATCCGGCATGGTGTGATGGTGCTGAAAAAATGGCTCAATCCCTTTGGATGCATCTGGATTGTGTCCTTTTTTATCAGTATGGTTTCCTGCGCCCAGACGCTGGCCGTCATCCTGACTGAGCAAATCTGTCAGGACCTGGTACAGGATAAGGAAGACATGATGCTGGCTTTGGAAGATACGGTCATTGTCAGTGCAGCCCTCATTCCCTGGTGCATAGCCGCAGCGGTACCACTGGCAGCTGTATCGGCTCCCGTATCCAGTCTGGCTGCTGCGGTCTATCTGTATCTTCAGCCTCTGTGGAGCTGGAGACAGTGGAAATGATCCTTGACCTGCAATGATAATGTATATAGAAAATCCGAACAAAAAACGGAGCTTGCCATGATGGTACTTTTTTCATGGTAAGCTCCGTTTTTGCTATTGTTTCAAAATAAATCGTTCGATGGCTTCTGCGACGGCACCTTCGTTATTGGTAGCTTCTGTGACGACGTTGCAGTACGGCCGGATGGCTTCGTTCAGATTGTGGACGCCGACGCTGAAAGACGCGGCTTTCAGCATTTCCGTGTCGTTGATATTATCGCCAATAGCCAGCGTCTGGCTGATGGGAATATGAAGCAGTCCTGCCAGTTTCCGCAGGGCCGTTCCTTTCGTGACGTTTTTATGGTTGAATTCGATGTACCGGTCACTGGAGTAGCTGACTGTCACGTCGTCGAGGAGAGAGCCGAGCTGCTGTCGGTATCGGTTGAGTGTCGGAAGATCCGGATCCATATAGACGATTTTATAGACTGTCTGCCCTTTGAGAAAATCGAGGGATGGTTCAAATGTTTCTATGTTGGGCATGCGCCCTTCGAGGAATGCCCGTTCAAAGGGAACGTAATTATACAAATATACCTTGCCATAGGGGTAGATATGCATGGTGATATGGTGAGCTACGCCAAAGTCGTAAAGAGCGCTGGCAATATCCCAGGGAAGCCCGTCTTCATAGAGAATGTCATTATGACTGTTTTCCGTAATGAGGGCCCCGTTATAGGAAATGACATATTCTCCCGGTTTTTGGTAAATGCCCAGTGTTTCCTGGATATGATTCAACGATTCAAAGCCCCGGCCCGTGCAGGGAACGAAATGAAGCCCTGCTCCGATAGCCTGGCGTATTGTCTGGATATTGCGCGTACAGATGGTGGCATCGTCACTGAGAAGAGTGCCATCCATATCACAGGTCATGAGAGTATAAGATAACATGGTGTGTCCTTTCACAAAAAAATTAGTATTCCTGTTCCTTACTTACTATACCTTTCATGACGGCCGCTGACAAGAGGGGAAGAAAAAAGACTGGACAGACCGGGCGTTTATCCGTATAATATAGTTGTTTCGTTTACATTTGGAAAGGTATTGAACAAATGAAAAAGTTAGTAGATGATCCACGTCTGATATATAAATGTTGTGATTTGTATTACCGTCAGGAAAAGAGTCAGCAGGAAATTTGTGACATCTTCGGCGTATCCCGGCCATCGGTATCGCGGATGCTGAAATCAGGACGGGAACTGGGCATTGTACGCATTGAAATAGTCAATCCCGATGCTACGGCCTATGGACAACTGGAACGGCAGCTCGAAGAGGCTTTTTCCCTGAAAGAAGCCATCGTGGTTTGTGACAGTCCAGCACAGAGCGGAGCGGAAGTTGGCTGCAGCGCCCTGGGAAGTGCGGCTTTATCCTATCTGGCACGGGTGCTGCATAACGGCGATTACGTTGGGATTTCTATGGGATGGACACTGCTGCAGACGATAAAAGCAGAGTGCGGGAATTTGGAACCGGTCCATTGTACCTTTGTTCCCCTGGTGGGAGGTATCGGCGAAGGGAGTGAAACCCATGCCAATTTTCTCACGGGTGAATTTGCACGGCGTTTTGGCGGGGAGCGGCTGCAGCTCTATTCGCCGGCTATCTTTACTGATCCGGCAGTTCTGGCCGGGTTCCGCAAAGAAAGGGCCGTGTGTCCCGTATTTGATTTATACGACCGCCTGGAAGCCGCCGTTTTTGGTATCGGCACTCTGGATAGCAGCCGGTCTACGGCAGTACGCCTGAATTATGTAGATATCCATACACTGGAAGCGTTTTCTGCTGCTGGTGCCGTAGGGGATATTTCTCTGCAGTATTTCGACCATGATGGACAGACGGCACCGTATGAATCATATAATGAGCGAGTGGCCGGACTGCAGCTGCAGGATTTGAAGCACGTACCACGGCGCATTGCCATTGCCGGCGGCAGGAGCAAGATAAAAGCCGTACTGGGAGCGTTGCGTGGCGGATTTATAAATGTACTGATTACCGATGAATCCTGCGCCAGAGGAATAGCAGCATTCATACATGAAGAGGAGGAACAGTGAGTGGAAACGATAGCAGCTATAGCTAATGGATTTATGGCTCTTTTTAAGGCGGGCGGAGACACGTTTACGGCTTTTGTCACAGGTATTATTCCGTTGATCATCGTCCTCATGACGGCCGTTAATTCATTAATCAAGATTATCGGGGAGGAACGGTTTTATCACGTGGCCAAAAAGGCGACAAAATATACGCTGACCCGTTATACCGTCGTCCCGGTCCTGGCTATTATCTTTATGGGCAGTCCTATGTGTTTTACCTTCGGGCAATTTGTTGAAGAAAAGTATAAACCGGCCTTTTATGATGCGGCTGTCAGTTTTGTTCATCCGGTGACAGGACTGTTTCCTCACGCAAATGGCAGCGAACTGTTTGTCTATATGGGAATTGCCGCCGGTGTACAGGCCCTGGGCTATGAATTGGGCGAACTGGCCGTGCGCTATTTTCTGGTCGGGATTATCATCATCTTTTTGCGCGGCCTGATTACGGAAAAGATATACCTGTATTTGAAAGCACGCGATGGACGACGGAAAACACAGGAGGCAGATCATGTATAAACCAGTCATTGTACGCCGTGGCAGTGGCGGCTGGGGAGGCCCGCTGACGCTGGTACCGACAGAAGAAAAGCATAAAATCGTCAGCATTACCGGGGGAGGGATTCATCCTCTGGCTGTCAAAATTGCCGATATGTGTGGTGGCGAAGCCGTAGATGGATTTTCCCATGCCATACCGGAAAGTGAAATACTGGCCGTCGTCATCGACTGCGGTGGCACGGCGAGATGCGGTGTCTATCCCCGCAAAAATATCCTGACTATCAATGTCCTTCCTGTCGGAAAATCAGGAGCATTGGCACGATTCATGACACCGGAACTGTATGTATCGGATGTCAAGGAAACAAATCTGGATTATGCCGATGAATCGTCGGTTCAGGCGGCCCTGCTCCGTACGGAAGATGTCGATGCCGTCCACAAGAGAGAAGATCTGAAGCGGAAAATTGATGCGGCCCGGGCAGGTCAGAAGCGGAATATCATCACCCGTATCGGAATCAGCATCGGTCAGATTGTCAATAAATTTTACGCTGCCGGCAGGGAAACCATCGATGTGGTCATCAAAAATATCCTGCCGTTCATGGCCTTTGTCAGCATGATCCTGGGCATCATCAATGCCAGCGGAATCGGAACGGTCATTGCCAATACGATTTCCCCCGTCGCCGGTACACTGCCGGGGATGCTGGTCATTTCCTTTATCTGTGCCATCCCTTTTATTTCCCCGATTCTTGGACCCGGTGCCGTCATTGCCCAGGTGGTGGGGACACTCGTCGGGGCTCAGATCGCACTGGGCAACATCCCCGTGCAATATGCACTGCCAGCATTGTTTGCCATTGATGCCCAGGTAGGGGCAGATTTTGTGCCCGTCGGCCTCAGTCTGGGAGAAGCCGATCCCGACACGATTGAACTGGGGGTGCCGGCTGTTCTTTATTCACGGGTCATTACGGGCCCGCTTTCCGTTCTGATTGCTTATGCAGCCAGTATCGGCTTGTATTAGATTCTGAAGTGGGCTATAATGAAATGTCTGTTTTACAGGACTAAGATATTCATACCAGGGAGGAACTTACTTGAAATATCACAGCGTTATAACGCATGTTGGCAGTGATGCGCTTCACTTTTTAAAAGAAGATGTGCCATTCATCATTCTTTTCGATGAAACCGTACCGGCAGAACTGGCAGAAATAGCCGTCCTGCACCAGTCACAAAAACTGCTGGCACCTATCGGGCCGGGCGATACGGTCCTTTTGGGAGAAAAAGTATATGATGTGACCGCCGTAGGGGACAGCGTCAATCAGACTATGGAAGAACTGGGACACTGCACGCTTTGTTTCAAAGCTTCGGATGTGCCTGACCGGCCGGGCTGTATCATGCTTGGGGGAGATGAAGCTCCCGAAGCCGATGATTTCCAGGACGGCGTCATATTGGAAATCCATTGATGGACAGTATAGATAAAACAATGATTTATACTAGCCCTGATAGCCGTTTGATGATAGAATAATATATACAGCTACTATTATATTTACGATAGGAGAGTAATTCATATGAAAAATGAAGAACTGGCGCAGCATGCGTGCCATGTGCGCAAAAACATCGTCAAGATGCTGACAGAAGCCGGCTCGGGTCATCCCGGCGGATCTCTTTCTATTACAGATATGTTACAGGTCCTCTATTTCGAAGTCATGCACATCGATCCTAAAAATCCGAAAATGGCAGACCGGGACCGGTTTGTCCTTTCAGAAGGCCATTGTGCACCTGCCTTATATGGGACACTGGTAGAACGGGGATATTTCCCGGAAGAAGAACTGTGGCATCTGCGCAAGTGCGGCGCCATGCTCCAGGGGCATCCTGATATGAAACATACTCCCGGCGTAGATATGTCTACCGGTTCTTTGGGACAGGGCCTTTCTGCAGCTAATGGCATGGCTCTGACAGCCAAACTGGACCAGGCGGACTGGCGCGTCTATGTCATGTGTGGCGACGGGGAAATCCAGGAAGGTATGATCTGGGAAGCCGCCATGTCTTCGGCCCAGTATAAGCTGGACAATCTGACACTCTTCGTCAACCACAACGGGCTGCAGATCGATGGCAGCAACGATGAAGTCATGAATGTCAATCCGATTGATGCCAAATTCCGTGCATTCGGCTGGAATGTCATCGCTATTGACGGCCATGACTATGATTCCATCCGGGCTGCTATTACCCTGGCAAAAGAAACGAAAGGCCGTCCGACGGCAATCATTGCCGAAACCATTAAGGGCAAAGGCGTATCGTTCATGGAAAATCAGGTTGGCTGGCACGGTAAGGCTCCGAATCAGGAACAGTGTGCGCAGGCATTAAACGAACTGGGAGGCGAAGCATAATGGGGACAGCTACTCGTGCCGCATATGGCAATATTCTCAAGACTGAAATCTACAAAAACCCGAAAGTCGTCGTCCTGGAAGCCGATTTGGGCGCTGCGACAAAATCGAATAATTTTAAGACCGTTGCTCCGGAACGGTATTTTGATATGGGGATTTCCGAACAGGATCTGATGGGGACGGCTGCTGGATTTGCTGCCGCCGGCCGGATTCCTATTGCCAGTACCTTTGCAGTATTTGCTACGGGCCGGGCATTTGAAATCATCCGCAATTCCATCTGCTACCCGAATCTGAACGTTAAAATCTGTGCTACCCATGCCGGTCTTACTGTCGGGGAAGATGGCGGTACCCATCAGGCCATAGAGGATATTTCCCTCATGCGGACGCTGCCGAACATGACGGTCATCAATCCGGCCGATGCCAAAGAAGCGGAAGAAGCAGTCAAAGCCGCTGTAGAATACGTCGGCCCTGTATATATCCGCCTCGGCCGTGCTACCGTCGATGACATCCACGGTGATGATTACAAATTCCAGTGGGGAAAAGGTGAAGTCCTGCGCGATGGCAGCGATGTAGCCATCATTGCAACGGGCATCATGGTTGGCAAGGCGCTGGAAGCGGCAGAAACATTGGCTAAGGAAGGCATCCAGGCGACAGTTGTCAATATCCATACGATTAAACCGCTCGATGAACAGCTTATCATTGATGTAGCCAGGAAGACAGGCAAAGTCGTTACGGCAGAAGAAGCGACCGTCATGGGTGGTCTCGGTTCGGCCGTTGCAGAAACTCTGGCCAGAAACTGCCCGACAAAACAAGCCTTTGTCGGCATCCAGGATACGTTTGGCGAATCGGGATCTCCCGCAGACCTGCTCAAGAAATATGGTCTTACCGCTGACGATATCGTAAAGGCTGCAAAGAGCTTATAAGAACGAACAGATACACGGATAGATATACGAAAGGACATAGCGTGATGGCAGAAACCGTCATGCTATGCCCTTTTTTATGGGGTGAGTACAACAGGTAGTTCTCAGTCGATGAATTGTTCGAGATGATAGATACGGGCGGCATTTTTCCAGAATACGTTTTCCCAGTACGGTTCCGGTACGATGGCTTTGGTAAGGGTGATGTATTCATCCAGGTTGGGCAGGGGCCAGTCTGTACCGAAAAGTACGCGGTCCCAGGCATGAAGATAGACGAGCCAGCCTTTGAGCGTATCGATGTACCAGTGATTTTCCTTCAGGAAACGGTCCATATCGCCGATTCGTCCTTCCAGAAGGCCGGAAAGATCGACGGCGACGTTCTGGTTCTTTTCCAATACGGCAATGGCACTTTCCAGCAGCGGATTGCCGATGTGGCACATGACGAGCTGTACATCGGGATGACGGACAGCCGCCTCGTCCAGTGTAAAGGGATGGCTGTATTTTAAAAGAGCGTCATTTGTCGCCGTGAGGCCCGTGTGGATTGCGACGGGTTTATGGTATTTGGCAGCCAGTGCAAAAAACGGGTCCATTTTTTTATCATAGACATAAAAGTGGTTATATCCCGGATACAGTTTAAGGCCGACACAGTCGGAGCGTTTCAGGTGTGCTTCAACGAGCGATAACTGTCTTTCGTGATCTTCTTCAATGGCAAAGCGGTCCAGACCGATGCAATAACGCATAAAGGACGGATAGTGATGTCCCTCTAATGACAACGTTTTATTACCCATGACGATACCGCAGATGATGCCTAGGCGTTTGTATTCTTTTTCCAGATGTTCTGCCGTGTTTTCATGACCGGCGGCGATGGCCAGTTCATTAAAACCGGGAAAATCAGCAAAATGGAAATGGGCGTCAATTATTTTCATCCTATTCAACTTCTTTCTCATGTCTTTTCAAACCATTATATCATAAAGCATCTGTTTTGCCCTGCTGATTCTGCAGACTGCATGTGAATTTTTCCGGACAAACAGTCGATGCTATGGAAGAGAGGCTGAGCTAGAAGAGAGAATCGGCATCGGAAATTTGCCCGTACAGGCGAATTGTCTCGTGTCAGGATACTAATAGGTATTATAAAAACGCATATTGGATATAAAAAATACATATAGAAAATACCATGAGAAAAATGGAAATAACCGATTGTCTTAATTCTTTGATTATTTCCGTTTTCTCCTTTTTTCATCGTGGCATTATTGATGTGCCAAATAATAGCCGGTTTATTTTAAAGTATAGAAATTATAAATAGATTATGATAAAAATCGACTATTTTCCTGTTTACAATTTACGGTATATACTGAGTGTGTCGTAATTTGTAACGTTTTTCGGTAAATTCATGAAGGAGCTATTATAAAATGGTAAAAAAAGGTATGCAGATTGGTCTGCTGATTTTTGGCATGACCTTTGGGGCAGGTAATCTGATATTCCCCCCGTCCCTTGGATTTCAGGCCGGGCCTTTATTCTGGCCGGCAATTATCGGGTTTATTATTTCCGGTGTCGGCATGCCCGTCGTGTCCCTCATCATGGGGACGTTCAACCCCGGCGGTTTCCGTGCGGAAATGAATAAAAAGATATCTCCATTGTTTTCCCTGGTGCTGCTGACTCTCATTTATCTGGCTATCGGACCACTGATGGCTATTCCCCGTACGGCAGCTACCTCTTTTTCTGTGGGCATTCTGCCTCTGGCCGGTGATGGCACGCTGCAGCTGGCGGTATATACGGCATTGTATTTTGCTCTGGCCTGGTGGCTTTCTATTACGCCATCAAAACTTCTCTCCCGCATTGGCAAGATACTGACGCCTCTCTTTGCCGTTATGATTGTTGCGCTCTTTGTGCTGGGCCTTTCTGCTTTTACGACGACAGAACTGACCGCACCGGCCGGAAATTATGCCATTTCTGCTTTTGGCAGTGGTTTTATAGAAGGGTATAATACAGTCGATACGATTGCTGCTTTTGCTTTTTGTATCATTGCCCTGCAGACACTGCGTCAGATGGGATTTTCCTCCCAGCGTGAATATTATATCAGTGTGTGGGCGGCAGGAGCTTCGGTTGCTATCCTTATGGCGGCCCTTTATCTGGGGCTGGGGCTTCTGGGAAATCATTTTCCTATTCCGGAATCGGTGTATCAGAATCCGGCAGTCAACCTTGGGGCGTATGTGCTGACCCAGGCTTCCTACAGCGTGTTCGGCCCTGTAGGCGTCTGGTTCCTGGCGGTCATGGTCGCCATTACTTGTTTTACTACGTCGGTCGGCCTCATTGCCGCTGTGTCAGAATTTTTTGCCAGCGAGTTTCCCCGGTTATCTTATAAGGCGTATGTCACGATTATTACACTATTCAGCTTTGCAGCAGCCAATCTGGGGCTGAACCAGATTATTCAGGTGACATTGCCGCTCCTGCTGTTTGTGTATCCTATGGCGATTACGGTCGTCCTTCTGATTATCGTCAATAAATTTGTCAGCCTTTCCCGTATTGGCATGCGTCTGGCTGTCGCAGCGGCGGCTGTCTGTGCCGTCATTGACATTCTCCATCAGTTTGCCCATCTGGAAATGGCCGGCCAGATGCTTTCGTATCTGCCCCTGGGTACGAGTGGACTGGGATGGATCGTGCCGGTCGGCGTCGCCATTGCCTTGTCGTTTATCCTTCCAGAAAAAGTGACAGGGTCTGTCGATGTCGCAGAAGACCTGCATGGGTGATGAGCTTACATTTTAAATCCTATAGAAAACACAAACCTCCAACTCGACACATGAGCGGTCACATTAAGCACGTTTGGCTTAATGTGACCGTTTTTTGGCTTTTAAGAGCTTGTATATTTTTTATGTATCCCTACACGAGAAATACCAGTATACCGGTATTTTAAACGTTTAACTATACAAATTAGCTATATGTATATATAACCAGTATGCATAGATGTTGCAATGCGATATCTATTGTGCAAGGTACAAACCTTTATATTGAACTTTCCCAGTGGATATACTATACTTGAACTAAGTTCTACATTTATTAGTAATTTGAGAATGGGGGTTTTTATGATGGGTAAGAAAATGATGACCATGGACGGCAACACGGCTGCCGCCTATGTGTCCTATGTATTTACCGATGTAGCAGCCATTTATCCGATTACGCCGAGCTCGACTATGGCAGAAAAAATGGATGAATGGGCAACCCAGGGCGTCAAGAACATGTTCGGCCAGGTTGTTAAAATCCAGGAAATGCAGGCCGAAGGCGGCGCTGCCGGTGCTGTACACGGGTCTCTCGTGTCCGGTGCCCTGACCACGACTTATACGGCTTCCCAGGGCCTGCTGCTTATGATTCCGAATATGTACAAGATTGCCGGTGAACTCCTGCCGGGCGTCTTCCACGTCGCAGCCCGCGCTCTGGCCACCAATACCATGTCTATCTTCGGTGACCAGCGCGATGTCATGGCCTGCCGTCAGACCGGCTTTGCCATGCTCGCCGAAGCCAGCGTACAGGAAGTCATGGACCTGGCTGCTGTTGCTCATCTGGCGGCTCTTAAAGGCAGCGTGCCGTTCCTCAACTTCTTCGACGGCTTCCGTACATCCCATGAAATCCAGAAGATCGAAGCCTGGGATTACGACGACCTGGCAAAACTCGTAGACCAGGATGCCCTGAAGAAATTCCGCGACCGCGGCTCGTCCCCGGACCATCCGACGCTGAAAGGCTCCCTGGAAAACAGCGATATCTACTTCCAGCAGCAGGAAGTACAGAACCGTTATTACCAGGCCCTGCCGGACATCGTAGAAGAATACATGGAAAAAGTATCGGAACTGACTGGCCGGGAATACCACCCCTTCACCTACTACGGTGCGCCTGATGCCGACCGCATGATCATCGCCATGGGCTCCCTGTGCGATGCGACGAAGGAAACGGTGGATTACCTCAACGCTCACGGAGAAAAGACAGGACTCCTTTCGGTCCATCTCTATCGCCCGTTCTCGCTCAAATACTTCTTCAAATATATCCCGGAAACGGTCCGGAAGATCGCCGTCCTGGACCGCACGAAGGAACAGGGCTCCCTGGCAGAACCGCTCTATCTCGATGTCACCCAGGCCTACAGCGGCGTAGAAAACGCACCGCTCATCGTAGGCGGCCGTGCCGGCCTCGGCGGCAAGGATACGACACCGACCCATATCCTCAGCGTTTTCGAAAACCTGAAACAGGATACGCCGAAAGACCATTTCACCGTTGCCATTACCGATGACGTGACCAATACGTCCCTGCCGGTCACCAAGGACATCGATACGACACCGGCTGGTACGACGGCCTGCAAGTTCTGGGGCCTCGGCAGTGATGGTACGGTCGGCGCCAACAAGTCGGCTGTCAAGATCATCGGCAACCACACCAACATGTATGCCCAGGCATACTTTGCCTACGACTCCAAGAAATCCGGCGGTATCACCGTATCCCACCTGCGCTTTGGCAAGACACCGATTACGTCTTCCTATCTGATCAATAAAGCCAACTTCGTATCGTGCTCGCAGCAGACGTATGTACACAAATACGATGTACTGGCCGGTATCAAAGACGGCGGCACGTTCCTGCTGAACACCATCTGGGATGCAGCCGAACTGGAACAGAACCTGCCGGCATCGATGAAACGGACCCTGGCACAGAAACATATCCAGTTCTACACGATCAATGCTGTCAAGATTGCCCAGGACATCGGATTGGGCGGCCGGTTCAACATGATCATGCAGTCGGCATTCTTCAAACTGGCCGATATCATCCCCGTTGAAGATGCCGTGAAATATCTGAAAGACGC
>NZ_DGRS01000017.1:0-18322 GCF_002391155.1 Megasphaera sp. UBA4382
GGACAAGGTCAAGGGATTTGTGATCACGCATGGTCATGAGGATCATATCGGAGCGATCCCGTATATCTTCAAAGAAATCAACGCGCCGATCTATGGAACCAGACTTTCCCTTGCGTTGATCGAGAGAAAACTCGAAGAGCATGGGCTGAAAGATTCTGTAAAACTCAAAGAAGTCGTGTATGGTCATAAATTCTATATCCATGATTTTAAAGTGGAATTTATCCGTACCAACCACAGTATTTCCGATGCGGCAGCGATTGCGATCCGTACGCCTGCAGGACTGATCCTGCACACAGGTGACTTTAAAGTTGACTACACGCCGGTTTATGGAGATGCGATCAACTTAGCCCGCATGGCTGAACTTGGGCAAAAAGGCGTGCTTGCTGTTTTCAGCGATTCAACGAATGCACCGCGTAAGGGCTACACCATGAGTGAAGCAACGGTCGGAAAGACTTTTGACACCATGTTTGCGCAGCATCAAAAAGAGCGTATTATTGTCGCAACCTTTGCATCAAACGTTGACCGCGTGCAGCAGGTCATCAATACAGCGTATAAGTATAAGAGAAAAGTAGTCTTGGAAGGTCGTTCCATGGTGAATATCATTGAGACGGCAACGGAGCTTGGCTATATCAAGATGCCGAAGAACACTTTGATCACGGTGGATGAGATTGGTAATTATCCTGACCATAAGATTGTGATCATCACGACGGGAAGCCAGGGTGAAAGCATGGCAGCCCTTTCCCGTATGGCAGCGAACAGTCATAAAAAGATCAATATCAAGAGTAATGACGTGATCATCTTCTCGTCCAATCCGATTCCTGGAAATGAGAAGGCGGTATCTAATGTTATGAATGAACTTTCGGCGATGGGCGCTGAAGTCATTTTTGAGCAGGCCCATGTATCGGGCCACGCATGCCAGGAGGAATTAAAACTTCTTTATGCACTCTTAAAACCGAAATATGTGGTTCCGGTACATGGAGAGTTCCGCCACAGAGAAGCGAATGCACAGCTTGCCTATGAGATGGGATACGATGACAAGCATGTCTTTATGATCGAGACCGGAGATGTCCTTGAACTCAGCGAAAAGAAGGGTAAAGTTGTCGATCATGTACAGGCAGGCGGCATCTATGTTGACAACTCCGGCGTGGAAGATGTCGGACGTACGATCTTAGAAGACAGAAAGGACCTTTCAGAGCGCGGTGTCCTGATCGTAACCGTCTGCATTAACACGACAGAACGCTATGTTGTATCGGGCCCTGAGGTCTTTACGAGAGGCTGGGTTTACGATGGCGAAAGCGAAAAACTTATTGAAGAACTAAGGGAAATCATATATAATGCTCTAATCGACTATCTTGCTGGAAACCACTATAATAGAGGTAAAGCAAAGATGATAATCGGTGATGGGGTCCGAAGGTATATTAGAAGCAAAAACAACAAAGGCCCGATGATCTTACCTTTTATTCTGGAAATGGAATAGGACCTTACAACAGGAGTGAATTTTTATGGCGACAGAACCTAGAAAAACAGATCGCAGAAGCACCGGAATGCGCAGCCGGAGCAATATAAATAGAGAACCAGCAGCTTCTTCAGGAACGATCCGAAACAATTTAGAGCGTTATCGTTCTGATAATGTATCTGCCGTTAAAGCCAGACAGGCTTCAAAAAGACCGGAAAGTCAGATTCGCAGAGCAAATCAGAAGGCCCAGAAAAAGCAGCGCACAAAGAAACTGATCATCAGACTCGCGGTTACTTTATTTGTTGTTCTGATCTGCGTTGCATGTTTCCTCTTTACCTACAGAGTTTTCTATGATACTCCGCTGAATGAAGAGGATACGACGAAAGTGGAATTTACGATTACCGATCCTGAGATTTCGGATGAGGAGATTGCAAAGCAGTTAGTAGATCTTGGCGTCATCAACGATGCAAGACTTTATAAACTGCGCACCTATATTTATGATGCGAACTACATTCCGGGAACTTATAAACTCAGCCCGTCTTATTCAACAGAAAAGATCATTAACATCCTTTCCGGATATGACTATTCTGACGGTATGATGGAAGAGTAAATAAGAATAAAAAAGAATATGAAATGACCGATAGGATTGTTCAAAGCAACAATCCTATCTTATTAAGAAAGTAAAAGCATATGATCGTAGATGAAAATATTACAAGCTATCTGCATTCTTTAGAAACGGATAATGAACCGTTTCTGGAAGAACTGCGTTTATATGCTGCGGAACATGATGTCCCGATCATACGCAGGGAAATGGAAAGTTTTCTTTGCGTGTTAATGCAGATGACAAAGGCGGAAAGAGTTCTTGAGATTGGAACGGGGATTGCTTATTCTGCATCTTTTATGGCAAGACATTCAGAAAGTTTAAAGCGGATTGATACGATTGAAAATTATCCGCCAAGGATCGAAAAGGCAAAAGAGACGATTCAAAATTATCAGGAATTAAAAAGCGCGGAGCAAGCTGAAATTCATATGATCGAAGGTGATGCTGCTAAAGAGATCAAGGCGCTTGAAGAGCCTTACGATATGATCTTTCTAGACGGTCCGAAAGCGCAGTATCTTTCAATGCTTCCGGATCTGCTTAGAGTTTTAAAGGCGGGTGGTATTTTGCTTGCAGATAATGTGCTTCAGGACGGGGAACTTGTAAGGTCCCGTTATGTAACACAAAGACGTGACCGAACGATCCACGAGCGCATGAGGGATTTTGTATATGAAGTAAAACATCATCCGCAGCTTACGACAAGTGTGATCACGATCGGGGACGGAGTGACGCTGAGCTATAAGAAGGCGGCGGATGAAAACTGATCACGCATGATGCGGGTCTAAATAAAGATTAATAATCAGAGATAGGACCAAGTATGACAGAAAAGACAAATACAATTAAAAAACCGGAACTCTTAGCTCCGGCGGGAAGCCTTCCGGTGCTGAAGGTAGCCGTGAAGTACGGCGCAGATGCTGTTTATATCGGAGGAGAAGCGTTCTCTTTAAGAGCCAATGCTCATAACTTCACCTTAGACGAAATGAAAGAAGGCGTAGAGTTTGCGCATACACATGGCGTAAAGGTTTATGTGACTGCAAATATCCTTGCGCATAATCAGGATCTTGATGAAGCGGAGAAGTACTTTAAAGATCTTAAAGAGATTGGGCCGGATGCGATCCTGATCTCGGATCCGGGTATCTTTACGATCGCAAAAAAGATCGTGCCGGAGATTGAACTTCATATCAGCACCCAGGCAAATAATACAAACTACGGAACTTTCCGGTTCTGGCATGATCTTGGGGCAACCAGAGTGGTAACCGCCAGGGAGCTTTCGCTTGCAGAGATTAAAGATATTAAAGAGCATCTTCCGGAAGGAATGGAAATCGAAAGTTTTATTCACGGAGCAATGTGTATTTCCTATTCCGGCCGCTGCCTGTTGAGCAATTACTTCACCCAGAACCGCGACTCCAACCGGGGCCAGTGCGTCCAGTGCTGCCGGTTTAAATATAACGTAGTTGAAGAAAAGCGGCCGGGCCAGTATTTTCCCGTCGTAGAGGACGAACGGGGGACATATATCTTCAACTCCAAAGACCTCTGCCTCCTGCCGTACCTGCCGGATCTGTACGATGCCGGCCTGTGCAGTCTGAAAATCGAAGGCCGCATGAAGAGCGTCCATTACGTGGCTACGGTCGTCAAGGTATACCGCCAGGCTATCGATGCTTACGAACGTGACCCGGAACATTTCCACGTGCGCCCCGAATGGCTTCAGGAGCTGGAAAAGATTTCCCACCGGCCCTATACGCGGGGCTTCTCCGTGTCCCGTCCGACCGAAGCAGATCAGGTATACAGCCATTCCAGCAATACCCAGACTCACGAATTCATCGGCCTCGTCCGTTCCTATGACCGGGAAAAGCACATCGTCTGGGTCGAACAGCGGAATCATTTCAAGACCGGTCAGACCGTAGAATTTCTCCAGCCGAAAGGACCGCTGGTCACCCTTACCCTGCCGGCCATGACCGATGGTGACGGCAACACCATCACGGCGGCCCCCCATGCCCAGCAGCTCGTAGGCATCCCCTGCGATACGCCGCTGGAAGAGTACAGTATGATGCGCCGCGAGGTGATCCGTCATGATGCTTGATGCCGACTGGGTGTATTTCAAGATCGATCCCGGCAATATGACCTTCGTCACCCGTATCATGGAAGGATTTGAATACGTCGGCGTCGTCACGGCCCTCGATGGGAAAAAGGGCATCGGCTTCGTGCGCACTACGGCGGACACGGCCGATGCGGCACGGCGCATCCTTCTGGCCCTGCCCTTTATGGTGACGCTCCTGACGAGGGAAGAAGCACTGAAAGAAACAGAAGAATAGAATAAACAGCCGGCGGCCTGTATGGTACGGACTGCCATTGCGGACACACCTTTCATCTTTGTCAACTACCAGATGAAGGTGTGTTTTTTTGTGGTATTCTATATTTAGTACGTTTTTCGTGAAATTTCCGTAAATAGGGATAACAAACCCTTAAAAAAATATTTTAAGTAGTGTATAATATTTGCATACAAGGATTTTGTTAATCTGCCAAAGCTTAGATAGGAAGACAAATAGAGGAACGGCTGTCCCGGTACGATGGGAGCAGACCGGTATCGATGCAGCTGTTTCCTGCGTGAGGAGGAAATCGTATGAGAAAATCGAATTGTCTGGCCATGATACTGGCAGGCGGCAAAGGCAGCCGTCTCGGTGTCCTGACAAAAGATCAAGCCAAGCCTGGGCTGCTCTTTGGCGGTAAATACCGTATCATTGATTTTACCCTGAGCAACTGCCGCCATTCCGGCATCGGGACGGTCGGCATCCTGACCCAGTACCAGCCGCTGGAACTGAACTGGTACGTCGGCAACGGCAGCTCCTGGGACCTCGATAATGACACGGGGGGAACCTTCGTACTGCCGCCGTACACCAATGGCAATGGTACGAACTGGTACCGCGGGACGGCCGATGCCATTTATCAGAATCTGAACTTCGTCGAAATGATAGGGGATGACTACGTGCTCATCCTGTCGGGCGACCACATTTATTCCATGGATTATTCCAAAATGCTGGATTTCCATAAGAAACATCAGGCGAAAGTCACCATCGGCACCATCCGCGTGCCCTGGGATGAAGCGAGCCGCTTTGGCATCATGGTAGCTGATGACAACATGCGCATCACGAAATTCCAGGAAAAACCGAAGCAGCCCGAAAGCAACCTGGCCTCCATGGGCATCTATATTTTTGACCGGCCGGTGCTGGAACGGTATCTGCGGGCCGACGCCAAGGATGAAACGTCGGAACACGATTTTGGAAAAAACGTCATCCCGGCCATGCTGAGAGATCAGATAGCACTCTATGCCTATCCCTTTGAAGGATACTGGAAAGATGTCGGTACCATTGACAGCCTCTGGCAGGCCAACATGGACCTTCTGGCCGACGAACCGCCTCTGGACCTGAGCGATCCCGACTGGCGCATCTATGCCGGCAACCAGTCCATGCCGCCTCATTTCATCGGGCCGAAAGGCAGCGCCAAGAGTGCTCTCATCGCAGAAGGCGCGGCCATCCTGGGCCAGGTATCCGATTCGGTCATATTCTATAATGTCACCGTCGAAGAAGGCGCCCGGGTCACCAATTCGGTCATCATGCCGGGAACCGTCGTCGAATCCGGCGCTGTCGTAGACAAGGCCATCATCGGCGAAGACTGCATCATCCACAGCGGTGCGGTCGTACACAAAAAAGACGGGTCCGTCGCCGTACTGGGCCGTCATGGCGAAGTGACCGCCGCAGCAACCAGCAAAGGAGATGCATAAGTATGGGCAGCGAAATGATGGGTCTTATCAATTTACAGGACAGCAAGACACTCCCTGAACTCAATGAACACCGCCCGCTGGCGACCGTGCCTATGGGAGGCAAGTTCCGCCTCATTGATTTCACTCTTTCCAATATGGTAAACGCCGGGATCGGCAACGTAGGTATCCTCCTGTCGTCCCAGTCCCGCTCCGTATTGGACCACATCCGCTCGGGGAAGGAATGGGGACTGGCCCGCAAACGGGACGGCCTGTTCTATCTGCCGGCTGACGTGGAAGATATCATCCATCCCGTAGAAGGGGATATCCATTCTTTTTACAAGAATCTGCTTTTCGTCAAGCGCGGCCACAGCCCGTACATCCTGGCGACCAGCTGCGATCTGGTGCAGAATATCGATTACGAGGAAGTGCTCCATTTCCACCGCCGTCATAATGCCGACGTGACTATGATTTATACGCAGGTGCCGAAAGGCAAGGAAAAAGAAGGCTACGTCCTGGAAATCAACGACAAGGACCGGATCACGGGCATCAATTCCAAGGCGGAAATCCAGGCCGGGGACAACCTGTACCAGCGCCAGATCCTCATCGACACGGAAATCTATCAGCACTGCGTCCGCCGGGCTTACGCCAAAGGCTATAAAGATTTTATCACCGACGTCCTCAAGCGCAATGTAGACCGCCTGCGGATTTTTGGCTATAATTATAAGGGGTACGTAAAACGCGTCGATTCTATCCAGTCTTATTTTGAAACCAATATGGACTTCCTCGACGTCCATACCTGGCGGGACATATTCCTCCAGAACCAGCGCCATATCTATACGAAGATCAAGGACGAAGCGCCGGCAAAATACATGGAAGAATCGCACGTCACCAATTCCCTTGTGGCCAACGGCTGCATCATCGAAGGCAAAGTCGAAAATTCGATTCTCTTCCGCAAAGTGCGGGTAGGGAAGAATGCCGTTATCCGCAATAGTATTGTCATGCAGCACTCCGTCGTTGGTGCCGATGCCAATCTGGATTATGTCGTATGCGACAAAAACGCCGTCATCCAGCCGGAGGCTGAACTTTCGGGAACACGAGAAACACCGCTTTGCATCGGCAAATGTTCCGTCATCTAAAAAAGGAGTCCTGAAATAGTGAACACGTGGCAGGATAAAGAAGAATTCAAGAGTGAATTTACCAAAAAAGCACACATTTTGTGGGAAAAGGATCTGCCCGATCTGACACCGAACGAAGTATATCAGACCGTAGCCTTCATGGTCCGTGATTTGGTAAGTGAAGACTGGATCCGCACGAATGAAACCTATGCCGAAGAAAAGGCGAAACAGGTCTACTATTTTTCCATCGAGTTCCTCCTGGGGCGGCTGCTCGATTCCAACCTCATCGGCCTGGGCATGGAAGATGTCTGCCGGGCCGGGCTCAAGGACCTGGGCTGGGACCTGGACCGGATCATCCCGGAAGAACGGGATCCGGGACTGGGAAACGGGGGCCTGGGCAGACTGGCTGCCTGCTTCATCGATTCCCTGGCAGCGCTCCAGCTTCCTGGCCATGGCTGCAGTATCCGCTATCAGTACGGACTCTTCAATCAGCGCATCATCGACGATCAGCAGGTCGAACTGCCTGACAGCTGGCTGGCCGACGGATTCCCCTGGGAAGTCAAGAAGGTCGATAAGGCCGTCAACGTGCGCTTTGGCGGCAACGCCTACATGCGCCCTTCCGAAGACGGCGGCCTGGAATGTGTCTACGAAAAATATTCTTCTGTCCGTGCCGTGCCCTACGATGTCCCCATCGTAGGCTATCACAACCATACGGTGAACACCCTGCGCCTGTGGCGGGCCGAATATTCCCGGGAAGATATGTACCGCGAATTGTCTCTGGGCGACCGGCACCGGGCATTCCACTACAAGAACAGCGTGCAGCTCATTTCCCGTTTCCTCTATCCCGAAGACAGCACGGAAGAAGGGCGCAAGCTGCGGCTCATGCAGGAATACTTCATGGTATCGGCGGGCCTGCAGTCCATCGTGCGCTATTACAAGAAAAAAATCAAAGAAAGCCTGTATAAATTCGATCAGTACATCGCTATCCATATCAACGATACCCATCCGGCCCTGGTCATCCCCGAACTCATGCGCATCCTCATGGATGAAGAAGGACTTTCGTGGGATGCGGCCTGGAATGTGACCGTCCGCACCGTGGCCTATACGAACCACACCATCCTGCCGGAAGCGATGGAACGCTGGTCCATTCCCATGTTCAAGTCCCTGCTGCCGCGGATTTATCTCATCGTGGAAGAACTGAACCGGCGCTGGCTGGCCGAAGTCCGCAAGCGCTTCCCCGGCGACGAAGACAAGGCCCGCGATGTGGCCGTCCTCTGGGATGGACAGGTCCACATGGCCCATCTGGCTGTCCTCGGCAGCCACAGTGTCAACGGGGTTGCGGAAATCCACTCTCAGATCCTGAAGGACTCGACGCTGCACCAGTTCTACACCTGTTTCCCGTCGCGTTTTTCCAATAAGACCAATGGCGTCTCCCACCGGCGCTGGCTCATCCAGTCCAATCCGCAGCTGGCAGGACTGCTCGATGACACCATCGGGCCGGACTGGCGGCTGGAAGCCAAACGCCTCATGGACGTGGAAAAATTTTCCAAAGACCCGGCCTTCCTCGAACGGCTGGCCCAGGTGAAACAGACCCGCAAATACATCCTGGCCGATTATATCCAGCAGAAGTATGAAGTAAAGGTAGACCCGGCATCGATCTTTGATATCCAGATCAAGCGGATCCATCTCTACAAACGGCAGCTCCTCAATATTCTCCACGTCCTGCACCTGTATTACGTCCTCAAGGCCAATCCCCGGATGCAGATTACGCCGAGGACCTTCCTTTTTGGCGGCAAGGCAGCTGCCGGCTATGGGGAAGCCAAGCAGACCATCAAGCTCATCAACGTCGTGGCCCGGCTGGTCAACAACGACCGCCGTATCCGCAAGCAGATGCGCGTCCTCTTCCTGGAAAACTACAACGTCTCCCTGGGCCAGCTCCTGTTTCCGGCCGCCGATGTGAGCGAACAGATCTCTACGGCCGGAAAAGAAGCGTCTGGTACGGGGAATATGAAATTCATGATGAACGGGGCCATCACCCTGGGCACCATGGACGGGGCCAACGTGGAAATCCACCGCGAAGTGGGTGATGACAACTGCGTCATCTTCGGCCTCCGGGCCAACGAAGTCATGGATTATTATATCCACGGCGGCTATTCCTCGTGGAATATGTACAGCGAAGATGCGGATATCCGCCAGATCATGAACAGCCTCGTCGATGGATCTTTGGGAAATGGCGAATCCTTCGGCATGCTCTACGATTCACTCCTGGACCGCAACGATGAATTCTTCGTCTTGAAAGATTTCAAACCCTACTGTCAGGCACAGCAGGAAATCGAACGGCGCTACAACAAACGCCTCCAGTGGCTCCATTCCAGCGCCGTCAATATCGCCCATTCGGGCTATTTTTCCAGTGACCGGACCATCCGCCAGTACGCATCGGGAATCTGGCACCTGAAACCGGTCAAGAGTTGATGTAATAAAGGAGGTGTGCACGGATGAAACTCAGTGCCATCGATGATTATAGTACCTATCTGTATCATCAGGGAACGAACGACAGCAGTTACCGCCTCTTTGGCGCGCATTTTACGGCGTACCGGCGCAAAGCCTGCGTGCGCTTTGCCGTGTGGGCACCTCATGCACAGGCCGTCAGCGTCGTCGGTGATTTCAATGAATGGGATGAAACGGCCGACCCCATGACGCGCAGCGACAAGGGAAATGGCATCTGGACCTGCTATATTTCCGGTCTTTCCGAAGGGGATAACTACAAATACGCCATCACGACGGCTTCGGGCGATGTCATCCTCAAAAGCGACCCCTATGCCTTCTGGTCGGAAGTCCGGCCCGATACGGCATCGAAGCTGACCAAGCTCCATTATACGTGGAAAGACAAGAAATGGATGGCCAGCCGTAAAGACTACGATTCATACGCCCAGCCCATGCTGACCTATGAAGTCCACTTGGGCTCGTGGCGGCGCAGAGAAAACGGCGATATGCTGACCTACCGGGAACTGGCAGACCAGCTGGTAGACTACGTGAAAGATATGCATTATACCCATATCGAGCTCATGCCGCTGTGCGAATATCCTTTTGACGGCTCCTGGGGCTATCAGGGGACGGGCTATTTCTCCGTGACCAGCCGTTACGGCAGGCCGGAAGATTTCATGTATTTCGTCGATCACTGCCACCAAAACGGTATCGGCGTCATCGTAGACTGGGTACCGGGCCATTTCTGCCGCGATGCCCACGGCCTGCGATATTTTGATGGCGAACCGTGCTACGAATCGGGCAATCCCATCCTGGCAGAAAACAAGGAATGGGACACCATGAATTTCGATTATGGCCGCACGGAAGTGCAGTCCTTCCTCATTTCCAGCGCCCTCTTTTTCCTGAAGGAATTCCACGTCGATGGCCTGCGCATCGATGCCGTGGCCAACATGCTGTACCTCGACTACGGCCACAGCGACGGCCAGTGGCAGCCCAATAAATACGGCGGCCGGGAAAACCTGGAAGCCATCGATTTCATCCGCCGCCTCAATAAAGCCGTCTTCGCCGAAGTCCCCCAGGCCCTGATGATCGCCGAAGAATCGTCGGCCTGGCCGCTGGTGACGAAACCCATCGAAGTGGGCGGACTGGGATTCAATTATAAATGGAATATGGGCTGGATGAACGACATGCTGCGCTATATGTCCATGGATCCCTTGTTCCGCAAAGACCATCAGAACCTCATTACCTTTTCCCTGTGCTACGCCTTTTCGGAAAATTTCGTCCTGCCCCTGTCCCACGATGAAGTCGTCCACGGCAAACGGTCGCTCCTGGATAAGATGCCCGGCGATTACTGGAAGAAATTTGCCGGCCTGCGGGCCTTTTACGGCTACTGGATGTCTCATCCGGGCAAGAAGCTCCTGTTCATGGGCGGCGATTTCGGCCAGTTCATCGAATGGAAATACGATGACAGCCTGGACTGGCATCTCCTCGATTACGACATGCACCGCAAACTGCACGACTACGTACGGGAACTGAACGGATTCTATGCATCCCATCGCGAATTCTGGCAGGAAGACTTCGACTGGTCCGGCTTTTCCTGGATCAGCTGTGATGACCGGGACAACAGCGTCATCGCCTTCTTCCGCAAGGGAATCCACAAGGAAGACCTGACCATCGTCGTCTGCAATTTCACGCCTGTCGTGCGCCACGATTACCGCTTCGGCGTGCCCCAGCCCGGCACCTATGTGGAAGTCTTAAACAGCGATGACAGCCGCTTTGGCGGATCCGGCGTGGTCAATGAAGGAAAATTTACGGCAGAAGACATCTCCATGCACGGCATGGACCAGTCCCTGTCCCTGACGCTGCCACCGCTGGCAGCCATATACATCGAACTCGATTCGGTGGCAGAAGCTCACCGCACCGTATCGGCTGCTATGAGCGGCACCGTACAGAAACGGCGCGCCCCGGCCCGGGGAAAATCCCGGACAGGCAAGGCTTCCTCCAAGAAGAGGACCGGGAAAAAACAAAGTTGAACAACATGATCATCATACGATGGGATCCTAATTTTAAGAGTGTACTAAGAAGGTGATACAGATGGTAAAAGTATTGTTTGCGGCTTCCGAGGCCGTTCCTTTTATCAAGACCGGAGGCCTGGCAGATGTCATGGGAGCGCTGCCGAAGGCACTGGCATCCAAAGGGATGGATGTGCGTCTGGTCATTCCCAAATACAGCCAGATCGCCGAATCGTTCCGGGCACAGATGAAACCGGTCACCCACGGCATCGTCAACCTGGCCTGGCGCCAGCTCTACTATGGCGTAGAAGAAATCGACTGGAACGGCGTCACGGTCTACTTCATCGATAACGAATGGTATTTCAAACGGGACCGCCTCTATGGGTTTGATGACGACGACGAACGGTTCGCTTATTTTTGCCGCGCCGTCCTGACCATGCTCCCAAAAGTGGGATTCCAGCCGGACATCATCCACTGCAACGACTGGCATACGGGCCTCATGGGCGTCTTCCTGAAAGAAGATTTCTATCATGACCCGTTCTACCAGCACATGAAGATTATCTATACCATCCACAATCTCAAATACCAGGGGATTTACCCGCCATCCATCATGCGCGACATCATCGGCCTGCCGCAGGAACTCTTTGACAACGGCAACCTGGAATGTGATGGCTGCGTCAACTACATGAAATCAGGCATGGTCTATGCCGATTACATTACGACTGTGAGCAAGACCTATGCCCAGGAAATCACCTATCCTTATTTCGGGGAACGTCTGGATGGCTATATCCGCTCGGCCCGGGACCGCATCACGGGCATCATCAACGGCCTCGATGAAGATGAATACAATCCGGCGGCGGATAGGCATATCGCCGCGACTTATACGGCCGATACCTTCCCGGCCAGGAAGCATATCAACAAGGAAGCCCTGCAGCGGGAACTGGGCCTTCCTGTCAACCGCAATATCCCCGTCGTCGCCATGGTGACCCGCCTGGTAGCGGATAAGGGACTGGATCTGGTGACCTGCATCATGGATGAACTCATCGAAGAAGATATCCAGCTGGTCATCGTCGGCACCGGCGACTGGGCCTACGAAGATGCCTTCCGCAATCTGGCCCGGCGCTATCCGACCAAGGTGTCGGCCAACATCCTCTTCAACGAAGGCCTGGCCCATCAGGTATATGCTGCCGCCGACATCTTCATGATGCCGTCCCGCTACGAACCATGCGGCCTGAGCCAGCTCATCGCCCTCAAATACGGGGCCGTGCCGGTCGTCCGGGAAACGGGAGGACTCAAGGATACGGTCATCCCCTTCGATAAGTATACGAATCAGGGCAACGGCCTGACATTCATGAACTTCAATGCCCATGAACTGCTGTTTACCGTCAAGAGAGCCCTCAGCTACTACGCCGATCCCGTCGTCTGGGAACACCTCGTCCGCAATGCCATGGAAAGCGATTACGGATGGGACCGCTCGGCCCAGGCCTATGCGGATCTGTATCACACCGTATTAGACAGATAATGACACAAAGGACCCCTGCCCGGCATGCTGCGGCAGGGGTTTTGCGATAAAGAAAGGAACGACTATGGAACTACGCCTATATCATGATTCCCACGACAGCCACTACCGGTCCCGCTTTGGCGCCGTACCGTCCGGGTCAGAGCTGACCCTGCGCCTGTCCGTCAGCGGCCGGCCGACCTCTTCTTGTAAGGCCACCGTACGGCTCTGGCAGAGCAATGCCGGGGAATCGCTCGTCCCCATGACAGCCGCAGGGGATACCTTTGCCGCGACCTGGCAGGTACCGCAGAAGGGCTGCCTCTTGTGGTATTATTTCATCGTCGAATGGGACGGCAAACGCCTGTACTACGGCAATAACCAGGACCACCTCGGCGGCGTGGGAGCCCTCTATGACACGGTGCCGCCGGCGTTTCAGATTACTGTCTACGACAAGAACGCCCACACGCCGGACTGGTTCAAACACGCCATCGTCTACCAGATTTTCCCCGACCGCTTCTGCCGCGGCCGCATGGACTGGCAGCACCTGGCGGGCAAACCCGGTGCCGTCATCCACAGCTCCTGGGACGACCGGCCCTATTACTGCAAGAATACGGAAACAGGTGATGTGGTCCAGTACGATTTCTTTGGCGGCGACCTGGCCGGCATCGGGAAGAAACTCGACTACCTCGCAGATTTAGGCGTTACGGCCATCTATCTCAACCCGGTCTTTGAAAGCTGCAGCAACCACCGCTATGGCACGGGAGACTATCACCGCATCGACCCCTTCCTGGGGACTAATGACGAATTTTCTGCCCTGTGCGAAAAAGCGCGCAAGCGGGGCATCCGCATCATCCTCGACGGCGTATTCAGCCATACCGGCGCCGACAGCATCTATTTCAACCGCTTCGGCCATTATCCGTCCCTGGGCGCCTATCAGTCCAAAGAATCGCCGTACTATGAATGGTACCGCTTTACGGACTACCCCGACGACTATGAATCGTGGTGGGGTGTCAAGGACCTGCCGGACGTAGAAGAAACGACGCCGTCCTATATGGATTTCATCATCCGCAGTGAAAACAGTGTCCTCAAATACTGGCTGGGCCAGGGCATCAGCGGCTGGCGCCTCGACGTCATCGACGAACTGCCCGTGCCGTTTTTGCGCAGTTTCTATCATACGCTCAAAGAAGAAAATCCCGATGCCGTCCTCATCGGCGAAGTCTGGGAAGACGCTTCCAATAAGATTGCCTACAGCGAGCAGCGGGAATACCTCTGCGGTTACGATATAGACAGTGCCATGAATTACGCCCTCCGGGCCATGGCCGTGGCCTTCGTGCTGGGCCAGAAAGACGGCGGCCGCCTGGGGCGGGAACTCATGCAGCTGGTGGAGAACTATCCGCCGGAAAACTGGTATGCCATGCTCAACCTCATCAGCAGCCACGACATCGAACGGATCCTCACGGTCTGCCAGAGCAGTGATGCCGATGTGCGCGGCGAATCCGTCGCCATAGGCCGGGTGAAGCTGCTCATGGCCTGGCAGATGACCATGCCGGGCGCGCCTTGTATCTACTATGGCGACGAAGCCGGCCTCACTGGGGGAAAAGACCCGGATAACCGCCGTACCTATCCCTGGGGCCACGAAAACATGAGCCTCCTGCGCTGGGTGAAACGGCTGACAGCCCTGCGGCGCAAACACGATGCCCTGCAGACGGGGCGGTTCATCCCCCTGTACAGCAAGGGCGATGTCTACGTATATTGCCGGTCCATCGAAGGCGGCCGCGATGTCTTTGATAAGCCCGCCCGGGACGGACTGTTTGTCATCGCCATCAACCGCAGCACGACGGCCGTCCATTCCATCAGCCTCTATACGGACGGACTGCTGTACGGTAAATTGTACAACGCCCTCGTCCCCAATATGGAACCGCTGGAAACGACGGGCAGCCGCCTCGATCTGACCCTGCCGCCACTCAGCATTGTCGTCCTGGCCGGACAAGAAGGGGGAAAACGGCGGGCCGGCATCCTCCTGCATCCTACGTCCCTGCCGTCGCCGTGGGGCTGTGGCGACCTGGGGGAACAAGCCTATCATTTCATCGATTTCCTCAAGACCGCCGGCCAGAGCCTGTGGCAGGTCCTGCCGCTGACACCGCCTCTCGACGGCGATTCGCCGTATTACTCGCGGTCGGCCTTTGCCATGAACGAACGGCTCATTTCCCTCGATTTCCTGTACCGGGCAGGCTGGCTCAAAAGAGAACGCTATGACCAGTACCGCCAGGAAGCGGCGGGAACCTCGTCCTGGGACGAAGCCTGGCAGTGCAAGGAACGCGCCCTCTGGGATATGTCCCACGACCCGGACCTGGTCATTCCCTGGCAGCCTTTTGACACATTCTGCAGAAAAAATAAGAGCTGGCTCGATGACTACGCCCTGTTTTGTGCCGTCCGTGACTTCTTCAAAGGAAAGGCCTGGACCGAATGGCCGGAAGACATTGCCCGCCACGAAGATGCGGCCTGTGCCCGCTACCGTAAGGAACTGGCCGGTGCGGTCGATCATTACCGCTTCCTTCAGTACATCGTACACCGTCAGTGGCAGGACGTGTGCACCTATGCCCATGACAACGGCGTCTCTATCCTGGGGGATATCCCCATGTTCGTCGCCCACGACAGCGCCGACTGCTGGTCCCATCAGGGCCTGTTCGACCTCGATGAGGCAGGAAATCCCAGGAGTGTGGCCGGCGTGCCGCCTGACTATTTCAGTGCCGAAGGCCAGCTCTGGGGCAACCCCCTCTACGATTACCAGGCAATGGCAAAAGACGGATACGACTGGTGGGTCCAGCGCTTCCGCCACACCCTGTCCCTGGTCGATGAAGTGCGGATCGACCATTTCCGCGGATTTTCCGCATACTGGTCTATCCCGGCCGGAGCCAGGACGGCCCGGGAAGGGCAATGGAAACCGGCACCGGGAGAAGACATTCTGCGCCGGGTCTATCAGGAACTGGGGCCGGTGCGGCTCATCGCCGAAGACCTGGGCATCATCACCGACGACGTATGCCGCCTGCGCAGCCATTTCTCCCTGCCGGGGATGCGGGTCCTGCCGTTCCATCTGAAAGAACGGTCTGACGGCCGGCTGTCCTTCGATACGGAACCGTGTTCCATCGCCTATACGGGGACTCACGACAATGACACTACCCGGGGCTGGTACGAATCCCTGCCGGAAGAACAGCAGCAGCGCCTGTGCCTCATGCTGCACCTGTCTAATGATGCCATGGCCAGCGAAGTGACGGCGGCCCTCATCGCATACGTCTACAGCCGCCGGGCGGAAACGGCCATCGTGCCCTTCCAGGACCTGCTGTTCCTGCCGTCATCGGGCCGGATGAACACGCCGGGGACCGTAGAAGGCAACTGGCACTGGCAGCTGAAAGACGGCCAGATGCGCCTGGACCTGGCCCGCTGGCTCTCCCGCCTCTGTCATACGTACCACCGCTGAGAAGGGAACGGGCCATGATCATCAGTGCCAGCCGCCCCGTACGAAGAAACTAGTTTATCTGACAAGTAAGCATTATCATACATACTCCCTTCAGGATAATCGTTCCTGAGGGGAGTTTTTCTATATAAACTGCCTGCAGATTAAAATTTTCTCCCTATTTTCTAATCTGCATTTTTTTGACATATGCTGTATTTTGTGCTAGGCTCAAATCAGTTCGTTTGCAGGAAGTGCAAATGCATCATGCAAAAAAATTTACATCTTGAAAGGAGAATCTGTGACATGGAAAGCAAGGAAGTCTTTTCCTGGGATGACGAGATCGAAATCGTCAAACAGGACTATATCGAACTGGAGCCGGGAGAATATCCCTTTACGGTACAGAACATCACCCGGTCCTATTTTGACGGCAGTGACAAAATCCCTGCCTGTCATGAAATGGATGTGGAACTCCTCGTGGAGACGCCGGACGGTGATGCCATCGTCCACGACCGGTTTTATTTCTGCCGGAAAATGCTGTTCAAGATATCGAGTTTCGCCATGACGTTGGGACTGGCCCGGGTGGGGGATCGCCTGAAAATCGACTGGCCGGCCTTGCGCGGCCGCAGCGGACGGGCGCGGATTTCGACACGGGAATACAAGAACCGCCTGTATAATCAGATAGACCGGTATATCATCCCCGAAGAGGACGAGTGCCGTGCCTTCTGACCGGCAGGATCTTCTGGAGGCCCTGTCGTGGATCGACCCGGCATCCTGTACGTATCAGGAATGGTGCGACGTCGGTATGGCCCTCAAATACGAGGGCTGTACGGCCGGCGACTGGGACAGTTGGAGCCGCCGCGACATGGCCCGCTATCACAGCGGGGAATGCGAACGGAAATGGCAGACCTTTTCCAATACGAGGACGCCCTGCGTGACCGGCGGCACCATCATGCAGATGGCCATGGACCGGGGATACGGCAGGGAAAAGGGTGGTAATCTCCCTATTTCCCTTGACGAAGCCATCTACATCGACCCGGGGCCGCAGGCAATCCGCATCGCCCCGGCGGCCGCATGTCCTCGGGAAAGCCGGCGGCCTCTCACGGAGCCGCCGCCCCAATGGGACCCCTGTCAGGATATACGGGACTTTCTGGAACGGCTTTTTTCGCCTGATGATTACGTGGGATACGTCATGAAGTCCATGGAACAGAAAGACCGCTGCGTGCCGGCAGGACGGGGCGTATATGGCCGGAAACAGCGCCACATCATCAAAGCCCTCGAAGCCAGCCACGACGTGGGCTATGCCCTGGGGGACTACGACTACCGCGGCGGGGCCTGGGTGCGCATCAACCCGCTGGATGGAAAAGGAGTGCGCAACAGCAACGTGCGGGAATTTACCTATGTACTGGCCGAAGCAGATGACCAGACTTTACAGCAGCAGCTCGATCGGATATGCAGCCTGAAGTTGCCCGTGGCTGCGCTCGTTTACAGTGGAGGAAAAAGTCTGCACGCCGTCGTACATATCGATGCCGGTACGGATTATGACCTGTACCGCCAGCGCGTCGATTTCCTGTACAAGACCTGCCATGAACACGGCTATCACGTTGATGTGTCCAACCGCAACCCCGCGCGGCTCATGCGCCTGCCTGGTATCCGCCGCGGCGAAAGCTGGCAGTACCTCATACCCTATGACAGTCCCTTTCAGTCCTACACGGAATGGCTGGCTGCGCTGGACGATGAAAAAGAGGGGGAAACGCCCATTGAAAACCTGTCCCGCCTGCGCCGCAACCCGCCGCCTCTCGATCCGGTACTCATCGACGGCCTTTTGCGGCAGGGCCATAAAATGATGCTTGCCGGGCCCAGCAAGGCGGGAAAATCCTTTGCCCTCATCGAACTGTGCATCGCCATAGCCGAAGGGACCTCCTGGCTGGGACAATTCCCCTGCCACCGG
>NZ_DGRS01000043.1:0-9974 GCF_002391155.1 Megasphaera sp. UBA4382
GACAGCGGCGGCTTCCAGGTGTTCAGTCTGGGGCAGATGCGGAAAATCAAAGAAGAAGGTGTCACCTTCCGCAGCCATCTCGACGGCTCGAAGAAATTTCTGTCGCCGGAAGTATCCATGGATATCCAGATGGCCCTCAATTCGGATATCGCCATGGCCTTTGACGAATGCATTCCCTATCCGTCGGACTATGAATACACGAAACTTTCGACGGAACGGACGAGCCGCTGGGCACAGCGCTGCCTCGACCACCATCACAGTGATACCCAGGGACTGTTCGGCATCGTTCAGGGCGGCATGTACGAAGACCTGCGCCGTAAGAGCTGCGAGGATCTGGTGGACATGGATTTTGATGGATATGGCATCGGCGGCTTGAGTGTTGGCGAGAGTAAGGATATAATGTATGAAGTGCTGGGTTATACGACCAAACACCTGCCACGGGAAAAAGCCCGCTATCTCATGGGTGTCGGCACGCCGGATTGTCTCGTCGAAGGGGTGGCCCGCGGCGTCGATATGTTCGATTGCGTATTTCCGACCCGCGTTGCCCGCAACGGCATGGCCATGACCCATACGGGACGCCTCACGGTGCGCAATGCCCGGTATGCCCACGATTTCCATCCCATTGAAGAGGGCTGCCAGTGCTATACGTGCCGCAACTATACGCGCGCTTATATCCGCCACCTCTTCAAGGCGGAAGAACTCCTGGCCTACCGGCTGGTGAGCATCCATAATCTGTATTTTCTCCTTGACTTTATGCGCCAGATGCGTCAGTCTATATTAGATGGTACATTCCGTACATTCCGCGAACAGTTCTGGAAACGGTATCAAGATGGGTAATTCTACACATCATGTACATATATTATATTTATTCACTAGGAGGTAAAAACTGTGGATTCTATTGCTAATTTTTTTAACGGTTTGACTAACTACGATAACCTGGGCTTTCTGGGTGACCTCGGCCAGATGTGGCCGCTGCTCTTCATGGTCCTCTTGTTCTACTTCATTTTGTATCGTCCGCAGAAGCGTCAGCAGAAACGGCGTCAGGAAATGTTCTCCAATCTGAAGAAAAACACCAAAATTGTTACCGTTGGCGGCCTCTATGGCGTAATTACGGATATCAAAGACGACTATGTCCGCATCCGCATTGCCGATAAAGTGGAAATCAAGCTGAAGAAAGAATCCATCAGCGCGATTGCCGGCGACGAAGAAGACTAAGGGGAGGGACTTCTCTTGCGGACCCGCAATATGATTAAGTTTTCCGCTGCCGTCATCATCATTCTGGCAGCATTTATCACCTTCATCTATCCCCTGGCCAATTCCATCAAGCAGGGCCTGGATTTGCAGGGTGGTACCCATATCGTACTGGAAGCCGTCGATACACCGGAAGCACCGGTTACAGACGATTCCCTGAACCGTGCTGTCTCCATCGTCGAACGGCGTATCAATGAAATGGGCCTGACTGAACCGATTGTCCAGAAAGAAGGGGCACGGCGGATCATCGTCGAACTGCCGGGGGAAAAGAATCCGGAAAAGGCGATTGAAACCATCGGCAAGACGGCGGTCCTGGAATTTAAGGATGAATCGGGCACGACGCGCATGACCGGGAATGATCTGAAAACGGCAAAAGAACAGATCGACCAGGGCAAGAAGAACGTCGTCGCCATTGAATTTACCGACGAAGGGGCCAAGAAATTTGCCGACCTCACGGCTTCCAACGTAGGCCGTAAAATCGGCATTTACCTCGATGGCGCACCCCTTACCGAACCGGTCGTCAACGAACCGATTACGGGCGGCAAGGCAGTCATCACCGGCAGCAAGACCCTGGAAGATGCCAAGAATCTGGCCATCCTGCTCCGTTCCGGCGCACTGCCGGTCAAGCTGCAGGTCATGGAAGTCCGTACCATCGGGCCGAGCCTGGGCCAGGATTCCAAGGTCAAATCGGAAAAAGCCTTTGCCATCGGCATCGTGCTCATCATGATTTTCCTGATCATCATCTACCGGATGTCCGGCGTAGTGGCCAATATCGCCCTTCTGGTCTACGTCCTCATCCTGTTGTCTATTTTGAAGTACCTCGATGCCACCCTGACTCTGCCAGGCATCGCCGGGGTCATCCTGTCCATGGGCTTTGCCGTCGATGCGAATATCCTGATATTCGAACGATTTAAGGAAGAAGTGCTCATTGGCAAGAGTCTAAGGACATCTATGGAGGCTGGCTTCAAGCGGGCGTTTAACACAATCCTCGATGCCAACGTATCGGTCATGATCGCGGCTATCGTCCTCATCGTCATGGGCAGCGGCACTGTAAAAGGCTTTGCCGTCAACCTGGCACTGGGGATTATCGTCAGTATGTTTACGGCGATCATCGTCAGCCGTTCGCTCCTGACGTGGTTCATCAATACGGGGCTCATTACCAATCCCTGGTTCTACGGGCTGAACCGCAAGGTACCGGAACATATGAAGAATAAGGGGGGACACAAATGAGATTCAACATCGTAGCTCATAAAAAATGGTGGTTCACCCTGTCGTCCGTGCTGGTCATTTTCAGTATCATCTCCATTTTTATCAATGGGTTCAACTTTGGCATTGACTATACGGGCGGCACGATTCTGGACATGCAGTTCAAGCAGCCTGTCACCGTCTCCCAGGTGCGTGAAGTCGTGGACCAGTCCAATATGGACCTGGAAAACAGCGTCATCCAGCTTTCCGGGGTCAGCGATCAGGATTCGTCCCAGGATGTCATGATCCGCATGCGCAACCTGTCGTCCGATGAAAGCAAGGCGATTGCCGACCAGCTCAGCAATAAACTGGGCGGGGCCGAAGTGAAGCGGACCGAATCCGTCGGGGCTGTCATCGGCTCGGAAGTCACGAAAAATGCAATCATGAGCCTGGCCGTGGCCTTTATCGCCCTGGCGGCGTACATCACTCTCCGGTTTGAATACAAAATCGCTCTTTCCGCCCTCGTTTCCATTCTCCATGATTTGATCATGGTACTGGGCTTTTTCTCCTTTTTCCATCTGGAAATCGATGCGACTTTCCTGGCAGCTATCCTGACCGTCGTCGGGTACTCCATGAATGAAGCGGTCGTCATCTTCGACCGTGTCCGTGAAAACACGCGGACTCACCGCCGCACCGATACATATGAAAAGCTGGCTTATGACAGCATCGCCCAGAGTATCCACCGCAGTATTTATACCCTGACGACGGTACTCTTTGCCTGCGGTGCCCTCCATTTCTTCGGCGGGGAATCGACGAAGAATTTTTCCCTGGTCATGCTCATTGGCTTTATCAGCGGGGCCTACAGCTCGATTTGCGTCGATACATCGCTGTGGGTTGTCTGGAAAAATCATACGAGCAACCGCCGCGGACCAAAAGCTGTCAGCCATGACGAAACGGAAGAAGAACCGGTATAAGAGCGTAGTTTGGAAAAACATAGTTTGCAATTGGCAGAAATGCATACCAAAAACAGCTTGTCGTAAGACAAGCTGTTTTTGGTAACATCTAATCACTAATCACTAGCCACTAGCCTCACACTTTCTCCTCTTCCCATGCTTTGGGGACGGGAACGAGGAAGGTAAAAACGCAGCCTATGGCAGCGCATATCCAGAGAATCTGCATGGCTGTCTGGACGCCCCAGAGGTCGGCACCCCAGCCGACGACCGGTGACAGGAGGCCACCTACGGTCGTGCTCAGGCCCAGAGTGATGCCCGAAGCAAAGCCGACGTTTTTGCCCAGGTAGGTCTGACCGAGGACGACGATGGGACTGTAGGGAGCAAAGAGAGAGAAGGCGACGGGCAGCAGGAGCAGTGTGGCCAGCCAGAGCTGGGAACTGTTGACCAGGAAGAACATGGCCGGCACCATGATGAGGAATGAACCGCGCATGACCCGGATGAAGCCAAAACGGTCGGCCATGATACCGCCCAGGAAGGTGATGACGACGCCCATGGAAAACAGGATGGACAGGGCCATACTGCCCGTAGAGGGCGTGGCTCCCAGGATGGTGATCCAGTAAATGGGGATGAACGTATTACACAGGGTAAAGCCGATAGAACGGGCGAATATGACGACAGTCAGCTTGCTGAAGGCGCCCCAGTCATTTTCATGAGAGGCTCCCGGATGCGCTTTGGCTTCGGCTTTGTCAGCGGCGGCAGCCATGGTGAGGATGGTGGACATGGAGTGGTAGAGAATAGCGGCGACGATCACGTTGACTATGCCGTACAGGACCAGCCCGTGGATGTCAAAGGTATAGGCACTGAACCCGGCTACCATCGGGCCGATGGCAAAACCGGCATTGCCGCCGACGGAAAAGCTGCCCAGAGCCTGTCCTTTGAGAGAACCGGCGATGCGGTTGACCATACGGGCGGCTTCGGGATGGAACAGACTGCCTCCTAGGCCGCTGATCATGGAACAGAACAGGATGACCCAGTAATTGGTCGTAAAGGCCAGGGCCGTCAGAGACAGGCCGCTCAGCACGGGACCAAGTGGGACCAGCCAGGGCTTGGAAATCCGGTCGGAATAGTAGCCGATGAGCGGCTGTGTTACCGATGACAGGAGAATATTGGCAAAGATGATGCCCGCCGCCTGCTGGTAATTGAGCTGGCAGGCCGTGATAAAATACGGTAGCAGGGCAGGGATGCCGCCTTGGGCCCAGTCTACGGAGAAATGGCCCATGGTAAATAAATAGACATGGGGGTCGAGTTTTTTCATGGAAATCCCTTCTTTATGATAATATAAACATATATGTCAATAACTATCATTGTACCATACAGGACATATAATTGACAGAAAAATTTCTTGACAAGATGTCTTTGTGTGATATACTAAGAAAGTCGCTAGGACATGGGCCTATAGCTCAGCTGGTTAGAGCGCACGCCTGATAAGCGTGAGGTCGGTGGTTCAAGTCCACCTAGGCCCACCACAAAGAACACCGTACGAGATACGCTCCGTATGGTGTTTTTTTCTACCCTTTTTCCTGTTTTTTTGGTATGGAACTTTCCTCGTTTTGTGCTATAATTAAAAATCACAGGATTTACATTTTACTGATGCGTTTAAAGGAGGGTCTGTCATGTCTATTGCAGCCTGTATTGAACACACGAATTTAAAACCGGAAGCGACGCCCGGAGATATCCGCCAGCTTTGCCAGGAAGCGCGTACGTACGGATTTGCCGCTGTTTGCGTCAATTCGTCTTATGTAGAACTGGCGAAACAGGAACTGGCCGGGACATCCTGCCTGGTGACATCGGTCGTCGGATTTCCTCTTGGAGCTATGGCCAGCAAGGCAAAGGCCATGGAAACAGCCGAAGCTGTAGCCAGCGGGGCTGATGAAATTGATATGGTCCTGGCTATCGGCCGGGCCAAAGCCGCCGACTGGGAGTACGTCTATCAGGACATCCGCCTCGTCGTGCTGAGTGCGGCCAGCCGTCCCGTCAAAGTGATACTGGAAACGGGGCTTCTCACAGATGAAGAAAAGGTAAAGGCCTGCCAGGTGGCTGTCGAAGCAGGAGCTGCCTATGTCAAGACGTCGACGGGCTTTGGCCATGGTGGAGCGACCGTCCACGATGTGGCTCTCATGAAACGGGCCGTAGACGGCAGTGCCAAAATCAAGGCCTCCGGTGGTATCCACGATTATGCCTCGGCGCGGCAGCTCGTAGAAGCCGGTGCCGACCGCCTCGGTGCCAGTGCCGGCATTGCCATCGTACAGGGAGAACTCCATGACGGAGAGTGAAATCCGGCTGGCGCAACTGGCCCAGTCTATCGGCAGGGCGCGCCGTATTGCTTCCGGAGCTGCTGTGACGGAGGAACCGGCAGGGTATCCATCCCTCGCTGCCGATTTCAGCCAGACGAAATCGGCAGCCGTGTCTGAAGATGGAGGCTCGTTCCTGAAAAGCCAGACCGTCAGCCACAACGGCGACTGCCTGGTCAGCCTCCTGGCCAGCGGCAGTAGTGGCAATGCCGCCTTTATCCGCTGTGGACGGACCTGCGTGCTCATCGATGCCGGCATCAGCTGCCGGCGCATTGAAAAAGGACTGCGCCGGTTCGGGTATGCTTTGTCTGACCTCGATGCCGTCCTCATTACCCATGAACACACGGACCATGTGAGCGGCCTGCCCGTCCTGTTGAAACGGACCCATATGCCTGTCTATACGACACAGGAGACCTGGCAGGCCATGGGCAATAAGATTCTCCCTTATATGGACCGCTTTGTCCGCCTGCCGCGCCGCCTTTCCCTGGGAGAGATGCAGATCGTTCCCTTTGCGACCAGCCATGATGCGGCCCGGTCGGTGGGTTATTCCCTGTATCACGGCGACTGCAAGATTACCCTGGCAACGGACCTGGGCTGTATTACACCCGATGTCATGACGGCCGCTTCCTGGTCGGATATGCTCATCCTCGAAGCGAATCATGATGAAACGATGCTGCGAAACGGGCCTTATCCCTACGCCCTGCAGCAGCGTATACTGGGAAATCAGGGCCATCTGTCCAACCGGACGGCAGCGGAATTTCTCAGCTCTCTGCCGCGGCGGGGAATGGTCAAGGTCCTGCTGGCCCATCGCAGTGAACACAACAATACACCGGCCCTTACGGTGCAGACCATGCGCGATGTTCTCACGGGCCATGGCCTGGTCATCGGGCAGGATATGTTATTGCGCCTCGCCTCGGCGACGGGATCCGTGCGATTTTTGAACGGAGGTACTCTATAATGACACGAAAAAAATGGCTGACAGCGCTGGTCGCTGTTCTCCTGATTGGCGCCGGTATTGCCGGCGGCTTTAAAATCCATGAAACATTTTTCGGCAGCCAGACCTATTCGGGCAATCTGAACCAGCTGCAGGAACCGGCCAAGAGTGAAGCCATATCCGATGCCCGCAATACGGCCGTTGTGCAGGCAGCCAAAAAAGTCGGTCCTGCTGTCGTCGGGATTACGACGAAAGTATATAACCGCGACATTTTTAACCGCAAAGTCCTCGTCGGCGAGGGCGTCGGTTCAGGCATCATTTTCGATAAGTCGGGATACATTGCGACGAATAATCACGTCGTCGGGACGGCGAAAACGGTCATCGTCTCTCTGGCCGATGGACAGAGTACGGAAGGAACCGTCGTCGGCCGCGATGAAAAGACCGATCTGGCCGTCGTCAAGATTAATGTCGATAATCTGCCCGTTGCCGAATTTGGTGACAGCGACTCTTTGCAGGTCGGTGAAACGGCCATCGCCATCGGCAACCCTCTGGGACTGGAATTCCAGGGAACCGTAACGGCCGGCGTCATCAGTTCCCTCAACCGGACTATCGGTGTGGAAGGGGAAGGGATGAAACTGATACAGACTGATGCGGCCATCAATCCCGGCAATTCCGGCGGCGCTCTCGTCGATGCCGATGGTAAGGTCATCGGTATCAACAGTGCCAAGATTTCCAAGGAAGGCGTAGAAGGCCTGGGATTCGCCATTCCCATCAATACGGCCCGGCCCATCCTGGAATCGCTCATCAAGAATGGCAAAGTATCCCGTCCGTACCTCGGTTTCTACGGACTCGATAAGAAGATGGCAGCCCGCTTTGGCATGAAGCTCAACGTGAGTGGCGTCTATGTGTACAAAGTCATTGCCGGCGGTCCCCTGAATCAGGCAGGCCTGCGTCATGGCGATGTCATTACCAAGGTCGGCGATACGACGATTGAAGCCTTTACGGATCTGCAGGACGCTCTTTCCAAGACCAGACCCGGCGATACCGTGACAGTTACTTTCGACCGCAATAGTTCGAGCCAGAGTGCCGACGTAGTGCTTCAGGAAGCTCCGGCCGATGACGAGGATGACCAATGAAATACCACATTATAGCTACGGGCAAAATCAAAGAAGCATATCTTACGGCAGGTATTCAGGAATTTCTCAAGCGTCTGCGCCCATACGGACAGGTGGAACTGACCGTCCTTCCGGAAGAAAAAATGCCTGACCATCCTTCCCCAGCCCAGAAAGAACAGGTGCTGGAAAAAGAAGGGGAGAAAATGCTCTCTCATGTGCATACTGGTTCCCACTTGTTTGTCCTCGATGTGGCAGGAAAACTTATTTCCTCGGAAGAGTTATCACAGCGCTTTTCCGACCTGGCCCTCTATGGTACCAGTGAACTGACTTTCATCATCGGCGGTCCTTTTGGCCTTTCCGAATCGTTGCGCCGCCGCGCCGATGAACGCATATCCTTCGGGCGCATTACCCTGACCCATCAGATGATCCGCCTTATTCTGGTGGAACAGATTTACCGGGCCATCAAAATCGCCCGCCACGAACCGTACCATTTATAACCGGGAATGGCCCTGTGGACGGGATGTCCGCTATAGAGTCGTTGAAACAAACAGAATCCCCGGATGCCTTGCTGTATATGGAACAAGGTGTCCGGGGGTTTTATTGCAATTTTACCAAAGTATTCTTCTGCATCTGGCAGGAAATTGGAGTTATGTGTCAAATTATATATATAGAAAATAAAATCATAACCGGCAGGCATCCATGGGAGGGAAAGCCTGCTTATAAAGGAGTGATTTATATGGCACAGCATATAGCATCAGAAATCATGGAAAAAGCCTTTGTGACGGCCGGCCCGGATACATCTGTCTATGAACTGGTCAATTTATTTGTCAAGAATAAGGTGACGGCCATCCCCATCATCAACGATGAAGATGAACTGGTCGGTATCGTCACCGATGCGGACCTGCTGTACAAAAAAGTAAAACCCCACGTACCGCATTACGTCAACCTTCTCGGCGCCAGTATTTATTACAGTGGCATCAGCGCCTACAACCGGGGATTCAAGAAACTCATGGCCGGGACGGCGAAAGAACTGATGACCAAAGATGTCATCATTGCCGCACCGGATGCACCGGTCGAACAGATTGCCGGCGTCATGGTGGCGGAACATCTGAAAGTCATTCCCATCGTGGACAAGAAACACGTCGTAGGCATCGTGACACGTGGCAACATCCTGGACGAATTGTATCAGGAATACGGTGAATCGTAGGGGAGGCGGGCTATATGGATGAAGCAGAACTGAAGAAACAGCCCGGCACAGACGGAACGGAAAAGAAACAGGCTCCTGTCGTACCGGTCCGCGATGTCATGTACAAGATGTTTGTCTCTGTCACGCCCGATACGCCGGTGCGCAAGTTATTCCGACTTTTCGTCAAACACCGCCTGCTGGCCGTGCCCGTCGTCGATGATGAAGAACACCTTATCGGCATCATTACCAGTGCGGACCTCATGTACCGCAGTTCCAGGCCCCACATTCCCCGGGCTCTGCCGATTATCGGTTCGAAAATCATGACCAGCCGCATCAATAAGTATGCCAAGGAATTCCGGACGCTCATGGATGAACCATGTGAAAAACTGATGACCCGCGACGTGGTCATCACGACGCCCGATACGGACGTAGAACAAGTAGCGGCCGCTATGGTCATCGAACACCTGAAAGTCATCCCCGTCGTCGTCAACAAGCGAGTCGTCGGCATGATTACCAGGTCTAATGTCTTGAAGCAGCTCTACAAAGAATACAATGAATAACAGAATATAGAAAAAGCGGCTGGTGCACTACGTAATCACACGTAATGCACCAGCCGCTTTTATCATTTGAAGTCACGTCAAACGTCAAACATCAGGCTTCTTTCTGCTGTCTGTACGGCGTGAACGTAAATTGCTGGCCATCGTAGTTGATGGAGACCGTATCGCCTTCACGGACGACGCCGCTGATGATGTCGCGGCTGAGTGCCGTTTCGACGGTATGGACAATCAGGCGGCGCAGCGGACGGGCACCGAACTGCGGGTCATAGCCCTGATTGGCCAGCGCCTGCAGTGCTTCATCGGTCCAGGTAAGGTGAATCTTGACCTGTTTTTCCAGACGTTCACTCAGGCGTTTGAGCAGGATGGTGGCAATATTGCGTACCTGATCTTTGCCCAGAGCCTTGAAGACGATGATGTCATCGACACGGTTGAGGAATTCCGG
>NZ_DGRS01000085.1:0-62790 GCF_002391155.1 Megasphaera sp. UBA4382
GCGAAGCAGGCTATCAGCCGGAAATTGCCTATTTTGAAACATTCCACGAAATGAAGATGATTGTAGACCTCATGTACGAAGGCGGCATGGCCAAGATGCGCTATTCCATCAGTGATACGGCAGAATACGGCGATTACACGGCTGGTCCGCGGGTCATCAGCGACGCATCGAAACAGGCAATGAAAGACGTACTGCACGATATCCAGGACGGGACCTTTGCCAAAGACTGGCTCCTGGAAAACAAGGCTGCCGGCCGGGCCCATTTCCTGGCGATGCGCCGCCAGCACGCCGAACATCCTATTGAAGAAGTCGGTGCCAAACTGCGCAAGATGATGTCCTGGCTCCAGAGCAATGACCAGAATGACTAAGTAAAGTCCGTTTATCGCAGGCCGTCCGTCGTTCATCGAAAGGCGGATGGCTGCTTCGATGAACGAACTACGATGAACGATACTAAGAGGTGATGATGATGAAAATGACAGGCGCACAGGCGGTGTTAGCCTGCTTGAAGAAAGAGGGTGTCCCCGTCGTATTCGGCTATCCCGGCGGAGCTATCCTTCCCCTGTATGATGCCATGTACCAGGACGGGTTCCGCCATATCCTGACCAGTCACGAACAAGGAGCTGTTCATGCTGCCGACGGCTATGCCCGGGTGACAGGCCGGCCCGGTGTCTGCATCGCTACGTCCGGGCCGGGTATCTGCAACATGGTCACGGGTATTGCGACGGCCAATATGGATTCCATTCCGATGGTCATCATCAGCGGACAGGTATCGGCCAGTCTCATTGGCCGCGATGCCTTTCAGGAGGCCGATATATCGGGCATTACGTCACCCATTACCAAACACAATTACCTCGTCAAGGACGGCCGGCAGATTCCCCGCGTCCTGAAAGAAGCTTTTTATATAGCTTCTACAGGCCGGCCGGGTCCGGTTCTGGTCGACATTACTAAAGATGCCCTGGAGGAAGAAATCGATTTCATCTATCCTGAACGGGTGTCGCTGCCAGGGTACCGGCTGGAACCGGCCGGACAGGCTTATGACATCGACCGGGCTGTCAGCGCTATCCAGCAGAGTAAACGGCCCCTGCTGCTCATCGGCGGCGGTGTCATTTTGTCGGGGACGACCGATGCGCTGCGGCAGTTCATCGGGGAAACGCAGATACCGGTCGTGACAACCCTCATGGGAAAGGGTGCTGTGCCGGACAGCTATGACCTTCATCTCGGCATGGGCGGCATGCATGGATCGTATGCATCCAACATGGCCATCACCGGATGCGACCTGCTCATCGCCATGGGTGTGCGCTTTGATGAACGGCTGACCAGCCGGGCTGATACCTTTGCTCCGGGAGCACAAATCATCCAGTTCGACATCGACGACGTGGAAATCGGCAAAATCATCGACGTCGATCTGGCCGTAAAAGGGGATCTGCGCTGGTCTTTGCCTCTTGTGGCAGAAAAGATCAGGGAGTCGTCCTTTGATTATCAGGCCGCCTATGCTCCCTGGCGGGATCACGTCCGGTCGATGAAACAGGCTCATCCCTTTGCCGTGGCGCCGAGACCGGACTATATTTCTCCCCAGGCTATCTTTGAAACCATCCGGGCACTGACACGGCCGGAGGATACGATTGCCGTTACCGACGTGGGGCAGCATCAGATGTGGGCAGCCCAGTTTTTTAATACGGAGCAGCCCCGCCATTTCCTTTCGTCGGGCGGACTGGGTACGATGGGATACGGACTGCCGGCGGCCATGGGAGCCAAAGTCGCCTGTCCGGACAAGACGGTCCTCGTCTTTTCCGGCGATGGGAGCATCCTCATGAACTGCCAGGAACTGGCTACCTTGTCCCAGTATGGCATTGCCGTCAAAGTCATCGTGCTCCACAATGATACCCTGGGCATGATCGTCCAGCTCCAGGATTTCTTTTACGACAAGCATTATACACAGTGCACGCTGAACAGCCGCAAGAATCTGTCCATGCTGGCCGAATCGATGGGCGTCCGGGGCTATCACATCGAACGGGATGATGACCTCTTTCCCGTGCTCCGGGAGGCCCTTGCCTATGAAGGGACGGCTCTCATCGACATTGCGATATCCAAAGAGGAACGGGTCTATCCGACCGTTCCCGGCGGCAAAGCGCTCTGTGACATGATACTGGGAGGTGAAGCAGGGTGAGGACACAGCATCTTGCTATACTATGCGATAATAAACCGGGCGTCCTGACCCATATTGCCGGACTGATCAGCCGCAAGGCCATCAATATCGAATCCCTGACGGCAGGGTACACGGAAGAACGGGATGTGACCCGCTTCAATATCGTCATCAGCATCGAAGACGATAAAGAATTGAAGCAGACCATGAGCCAGCTGGCAAAACTCATCGACATCATCAAAATCGTCAACCTCGATGAGGAACCCTTTATCAGCTATGAACTGGCGATGATCAAAGTGCGCTACGATTCTCCCAAGACGAGGGAAGAACTGTCGGGACTGGCCGATTTGTTTCACGCCAAAGTCGTCGATGTCAACCTGAATTCCCTCATTCTCCGCGTGACCGGCCGGGAAGATCACGTCGATGCCCTCATCAAGGTGCTTTCGCCGTACAATGTACTGGAAATTGTGCGCACCGGGACGATTTCCCTGTCCCGGGGGCTCGTGCCGGTCAAGGAGATGTAGGGCGCAGGATATCTTCATCGCGCAGACTGGTTGCAGCGTATAGAGACAGACGGAGCTGCCACCTATGAGAGACTATTCATGGGTGGCAGCTCCGTTTATTTTTATCCTGTTTTTCCGTATCAGCGGTACATGTCGGGACGGCGCAGCTTGAGGAAGGGCCGTTCTTCCTTGGCCTTGCGGGCCAGACTCAGGTCGAGATCGCAGGCGATGAGCCGTTCCTGGTCGTCCCCTTTTGCCAGCAGATTGCCCCAGGGATCGATGATGAGGGACTGGCCGGCAAAGTCCATGTCCCCTTCTTTGCCGACGCGGTTGCACATGGCGACGAAGGTCTGGTTCTGATAGGCCTGGACGCGCATTTCCCATTCAAACATTTCCAGCGGTTCGGCTTTCGTATTGGCTGTCGGCACGATGACCAGATCGGCGCCCTGGGCGGCACAGGAGCGGATGCTTTCCGGCAGATGGCGGTCAAAGCAGATGACGATGCCGATTTTGCCGAAATCCGTCGTAAAGACCTGGAACCCTTCTTCTGACGGTGTATAATAATCACATTCATAGAACTGGGGCGCCTGGAAAATGTGGACCATCTTGGAAATGCCGGCGATGCGGCCCTGACGGTCGAGGAACAGGTTGGCATCATAGGGCTTTCCCTGTTGTTTCAAGTAGAAATTGGGCGAAATATACATGTCGTGTTCCCGGCATTTTTCCTGGATAGCCTGCACTTTCTGATCCGTATCTTCCATTAGATACCCGGTGGCATCCTGGTTTTCATACTGGGCAAAAAATGGAGAGAACTGTACTTCCGGAAAAAACAGCAGATTGCAGCCCGCCGCCTTATCGCAGAAATCCAGTGTTTTTGTGAAATTTTCTTCCATATCCTTCGACATGGACATCTGAGCCATTCCTAATCGCATGACCTTCATCCCCCTCTGATATACAATAACTGAATCTAATTCTAGTATACCATAGAACAGAAGGGAAACATATACTTTTTAAAGGGCAGGATGGTTTGCAGTTTGCAGAATATATAGTATATAATAGAAGAAAAAATAAAAGAAACATTTCAGGAGGATCAGTATTATGGCAGATAAAAAAATGTATGCATTGTTTAAGACCAACCGCGGGGAATTCACCGTAGAATTATTTCCCGACAAGGCCCCGATTACAGTCGCTAATTTCAAGAAGCTGGCCGACAGCAAGTTCTATGACGGCACCATATTCCATCGCATCATCGCCGATTTCATGATCCAGGGCGGCGATCCCCAGGGAACGGGATTTGGCGGTTCCGATGAAATGATTCCCGATGAATTCGGCCCGGGCCTCGACTTCAGCGAACCGGGTGTCCTGGCCATGGCCAATGCCGGCCCCAATACGGGCAGTTCCCAGTTCTTTGTGACCGTCGTTCCGACGCCGTGGCTCCAGAATCATCACTCCATTTTTGGCAAAGTAGTAGAAAACTACGATGTCGTAGAAGCCATCAGCAAGACGGCAACCGATTTCCGGGATAAACCCTTGGAAGACGTCGTCCTCGACACCATTGAAATCGTTGAAAAATAATCAGACAGACCGGGCCTATTATACCTATGTCGTACGCTGTGCTGACGGGTCGTACTATACAGGATGGACCTGTGACATCCAGCGCCGGATCGCCGCCCACAATAGCCGGGGCGGGGCAAAATACACCCGCAGCCGCCGGCCGGTGACCCTCGTCTGGAGCCAGGCCTTTGCATCGCAGCATGCGGCCATGCACTGGGAATGGGAAATCAAACAATGGCCACGCGCGAAGAAAATAGACCTGATTCAGACGCAGCAGAGACTGCCGGAAGAAGAATAGGGGATGGATTCGTGTGAAACGATGGAAAAAATGGATAACTACACTGGTACTGGGGACGTCACTGGTGACGCTGCCCGTTGGGATGGCGGCAGCTGCGTCTGCCGTGGAAACGGTACTCTATGGCGCCGCCGCAGCGGCCCTCATCAAGCAGCAGCTCGTCAAGATGGATACGCAGATGCAGCCGCAGATGCTGGCCCAGACCCAGGCCAAGACCGGTGTGGCAGATAATTATGAATATGAGCAGCGGCTGGACCGGATTGCCGACAACCTCGTCCGGACGGGGATGATCAAACGCAATTACGATGTCTATGCCAATCCCAGCAAGGATCTGAACGCCTTTGAAACGGTGGGCGGCGTCATTTCTGTCAATCAGGGCATGATGGATACGCTCAACGATGATGAACTGGCTTTCACCCTGTGCCATGAAATGCAGCACGGCGAACGCCATCACGCCATCAACGGCGTCATGAAGAGCATCGGCGTTTCCGTTGCCGTAGACCTTGCCTTTGGCGGCCATGCGGAAATGCTCGACGTACTCCTCGGCGGCATTGTGATCAATTACATCGACAATGAAATGGTAACCATGAATCAGGAAAAAGAAGCCGATGCCTATGGCTTTGAGGTCATGAAGAATACGCCCTACAACGTCGGCGGTGCCCCGTCGTCGATGCAGTTTGTCTATGAAAAATACGGCGACCTCTATCAGGAAGGGTTCAAACGGGTCATCAGCCCCAATAACCACCCACAGATGACGAAGCGCATTGAAAAGCTGGGCCGCCGCATGACGCGCTGGTCGGGCAATCACGTCCAGGTAGGGGGAGACATGGTCTACGTCAATGCCCAGCCCGTGGTCAGTCCCGCTCCGTACGGTGACTATTCGCGGCGCCGCCGTGCTTTCCTCGTTGCCGGGAACCTGTCACGCGTGACCCACACCATCTATGGGGAAGCGCAGGATGACAAGAAAATCCGGACGACTCCCGTTGCCTCTGGCAAGGTCAAAGGCATGGACCTGACAGGCAACGACTGGCAGATCCTCCAGAATGGCAACGAAATTTCCGTCCAGGGACAGCACATCATGGATTGTGCTCCCGGCGATGACGGCGCGGCCATTGTCCATAACCTGAATCAGGCGCTGCGGGCCAAACCGGCCATGCTTTCCGACAAAGAAATCCAGAAACTGGACAAGAAATGGAAGAGCCAGTACGGTTACAAAGCGCCGGCTAAAAAGGATAAGGCCAGGACAGAGAAAACAGAAGGACATAGCTGATTTATCCGATAGGGGTGAATTTTTTCAGGGACGCCGTATCATTGCGGCGCCTCTTTTTCTCCCTGTCCGGCCGTATGTTGTAAGATAGATAGAAATGGTATATAATAAGTAATGATTAGCGATATCATTAAAAGGAGGCGGGATGATGCGCCATAAAAGTATACTGATTTTACTATTACTCTTATCGTTTACCCTGGGCTACGGCGTCCTGGCTACGACAGCCCGGCAGAATGCGCATCACGGGCTCATCGTGTCGCCGCCTCTGGAAAAAGCACAGAAAATATACGGTTCGTCCGGAGACCGGACCGATAGGGAAAAACCGGTTCTCCTGCGCCATTATTCGGAAGGAGCGCCGGCTCCGGTCCACCCCATCCTGCGCTGGACCCGTGTAGATGGAGCTGTCATGTACGATGTGCAGGTCCTGCGGCAGATGGAACCGGATGAAAAAACGGGAGACATCGCCTACGAACCGGTCATGCCGGAACAGCGGGCCTATACCAACGGCATCGAACTGGCCCTGCCGGATGATTTCCAGGACGACTGTTTCTACTATCGCGTCTATGGGCTGGATATGGAGGGACGCCGGGTCAGTGACTATTCATCAATTGAAAAAGTTCCCCTGGACCGGATGGCTCCCTTTGTAGAAAAGCCGGAGCTGTTGTCTGCGTATAATACGGGAAAGGGGTCAGTCCTGCTTTATCCCGTCTACGACTGGTTCCCCGTACCCGGAGCCAGCCAGTATGAAGTGGAAGTACTGGATTCAGCGCCGGAAAATCCCGGAGGCGTAGAACCGTCACAGCACCGCATCGACGTGTACCGGACCGATTCGGCTCAGAAATACGATCCCCGGCCGCGCTATGGGAATCATCCCTTTTACTGGCGGGTCCGGGCCCTCGATGAGCAGGGGGGCCCCATCGGCGTCTGGTCCGATGCCCAGCCGTTTTTGACCGATCCGGATACGCCCTATACGGTGGCCGTCCTGGGCGATAGCATCAGCCACGGTGGTGGCAGCGTCTCCTATTCGCCGGCTGACTGGGATTTCAGCTATCTGTCGTACCTCGATTTTCCTGCGGTCAACCTGGCCCAGAGCGGCGATACGAGTACCATGACCAAAGACCGGTTCGACGCCGATGTCCTGCCATTCAGGCCGAAATATCTCCTGATCCTCATGGGATCGAACAGCCTGCGCAACGGCCTGGGGGCGGATGTCGTCATTTCCGATATGGAAGAGGTGCGAAAAAAATCCCTGGAACACGGTATCCGTCCGGTATTCCTGACCGTGCCGCCTGTCAATCCCGACAATATCAAACGGACTTTTGACGATGAAACGGCGCCGGACTGGCAGTGGCAGATCGGCCGCGTCAACCGTTATATCCGTTCCCAGGTCCATATCGACATTACGCCGGGCATGTACGATAGCCAGGGGATGCTCCGGACGGAACTGGCCTTCGACGGCCTCCACCTGGATCCGGCAGGAAAGAAGCTCATGGCACAGGCAATCAACGCGGCCTGGCCGGACATCGAAAATCTGCCGGACAGTGCCTGGGATGAATGACGGGAACGATTTGTGATGCTTCCCGTGCTTATGGTATAATACGGAATGTGAGCTGAAAGAGTGATTCTGACAGCAAACATGATATCTATATGTCGTTCTTCACTGTAAAGGTGTCTGCACAGCAAAGGCGGAGTACATGTATGACAAGGGACCTCTGTGCTTTCGGCATGGAGGTTTTTTTCAGGTAATGCCATGAAACGAATACTAACGAAGATATTGACAATCTGCGCTCTGCCCCTGCTTCTGATAGCCTGCTGGCAGCTGGGAAGCATGGGGCACTGGTGGGGCTCATATATCGTCCCGCCGCCGGAACGGGTCTGGTCCAGCTGGCTGCAGCTGGCCGCGTCGGGGCAGCTGGCCCGCCATATCGGGGCGAGCCTGATGCGGGTCATGACGGGCTTTGCCATCGCAGCGGCCCTGGCCCTTCCCGGCGGAATCTGGCTGGGCCTGCATCCGGCGGCCCGCCGTGTCTGCCATTCCCTCCTGGAATTTCTGCGGAACGTGCCGCCCCTGGCCCTGCTGCCCATGCTCATCCTCTGGTTCGGCATTGGCGAGGCCAGTAAAATCATCATCGTCGTCCTGGCGACCTTTTTCCCCATATTCCTCAATACCCTCGACGGCATGTCCCACCCCGATGAACAGCTGCTGGAAATGGGCCGCGTCTATGGCCTGTCTTCCCGGGCTGTTTTCTGGCATATCCGCCTGCCTCAGGCCTTGCCTGCCATGTACACGGGACTGCGCATCGGCCTGGGCTACAGCTGGCGCTCCCTCATCGGGGCGGAAATGATTGCCGCCGCGGCAGGCCTGGGATATCTCATCCTCGACGGGGAAGAAATGGCCCGGCCTGATATCGTCGTGGCCGGCATCCTGACCCTGGGCGTCCTGGGAATCGCCGCTGATGCCCTCATGAGAGCCATAGGCCAGCGCTATCTCTGGACAGAAAGGAAGGAGCATCATGAGTGATATCCGCATGGAAGACCTGTCCCGCTTCTATACCCTGCCTGACGGCAAACGGGTAGCTGCCCTGAAAGGGTGCAGCCTGTCCATCCGGGACGGCTCGTTTACGGTCATCGTCGGAAAGAGCGGCTGCGGCAAGACGACACTCCTGCGCCTTCTGGCCGGACTGGAACGGCCGGACGAAGGGACCCTCGATTTTGGCGGCTCCCGCCCGCGGACCGGTGTCATGTTCCAGACGCCGCGCCTGCTCCCCTGGCTGACCGTAGAAGACAATGTGTGCATCTGGCGGCATGGCATGGGCGGATCGGCCGAGCTGGCCGGCCAGTATCTGAAGGCCTTCGGCCTCGATTCCTTCCGCAAAGCCTACCCGGATCAACTGTCCGGCGGCATGGCCCAGCGGGCTGCCCTGGTGCGTACCCTGTCGTGTCAGCCCCGGTTGCTCCTCATGGATGAACCCTTCGCGGCCCTGGACTATTTTACCCGGGAAAAACTGCAGGACGAGCTCATGGCCCAGTATGTGCGGCAGCCCATGACCATCGTATTCATCACTCATGACCTCGATGAAGCGGTGCGGCTGGGGCAGGACATCCTGGTCATGCACAAAGGCTGCTGTGGCGGACGCGTCACCAACGAAGAACCCTATCCCCGGCCATCTGTTGCCGGACGGATGGCACTGAAAACCGATATATTGCATATTCTTGAAGAAGAAAAGGAGACCCCCCTATGAAACGAAGCGTACAACTCGTACTGGCAGGCCTGGCTATTGTCGTAGCCATGGCAGGCCTTGCCGGCTGCGGCCAGGAAAAATCGGCCAATGCGGCAAAGAAACCGGAAACAATCAACATGACCTATGTCAAATCGCCCCTCAATATCCCGTCCATCATAGAAAAGAAAGATCAGGTATTTGAAAAAGCATTCAAGGACGACGGCATTACCATTACCTATTCCGACCTCGATGCCGGCCCGAAACAGACGGAAGCCCTGGCTGCCGGCAAAATCGACGTCTGCCATGCTCTGGGCGGAACCAGTGCCATCCTGGCCAGGGCCAACGGCATCGACCTGACGGTCGTCGGCGTCTACAGCCGGGCACCGGAAGCCTTTATGATCATGACCAAAGACCCGTCCATCCAGTCGGTCAAAGACCTGAAAGGCAAAAAAATTGCCGGCCCGAAGGGTACTATCCTGCACCAGCTCCTCCTGGCGGCCCTGGCTAAAGAAGGAATGAGCGCTGATGACGTCCAGTTCGTATCCATGGGCATCCCCCAGGCAGCGGCAGCCCTCAGCGGCGGCAGTGCCGATGCAGCCCTGCTGGCAGGTCCGGCGACACTGAAAATGAAAAACGACGGCGCCCGCATCCTGACGACGGGCAAAGGCCTCCTCGATGCCACCATCGTCATTGCCATGCGCAGCGACTTTATCAAACAGTACCCCGAAGTGGCAAAGAAATTCATGCAGACCCATGAAAAAGTCGTCAAAGACTACCTGGCAGATCCGCAGAAATACTACGGCACAGCCGCCGCGGAAACGGGCCTCACGGAAGACCAGGTACAGGCTATGGCTGGCTGGTACGATTTCAACCCGGCCATCACCGATGCTGACATAGAAGACCTTACGAAGACCCAGGATTTCCTCGTCGAAACAGGCATGCTGGAAAAAGACCGCAAGATAGACATCAAAGCTCTTTGCCAGTCTGTTCAGTAAAGAAATACATACTAAAAAGGGCTGTAATAAAATGTGATATGCTCCCCCTATGAGAGATAGTAAAAAAATAAAACTGTCATCATAGGGGGAGCATATCATTATGTAGCTTTTATACCAAGGTCCTTTTTCTTATCTCCAAAAATTCCCACAACATCTTGATACTATCCCCTCCCTTTCTTCATCGTGCAGTCATTTCATTTCTATGGTATAATGCATACATAGCATGCACGTTATGAACATAATTCAGAGGGATGCGCTGAGGTGGTGCATCTGTGATGGGAGTGTATCCATGGAAAAGAAAAAGATGGCGAAATTGGCTGGCGGCGTTGTCGTAGGGGCCGCAAAGGGCAGTGTGGGTATGGTACGGAATGTCCGCGGGCTGACCTACCGGCAGCGGGATTTTGATATGCTCATCGCCAGGCTGCGCGAACAATCTCTGGAGTATCAGGATATCCAGCATCTCATGGCGAAAAGCCAGTTGAAAGGGGAAACGAAGCGGGATATGATCCTCGATTCCATTGGACTGAGTCTGCCGAATTTCTGGCAGCGCCTGCTGGGCTGGAAGATTCCCGATGACCTGCAGCAGGCCTATGAGCTGGCCTATCCCGATAAGGCTGCCGATATGGATTTCCGCAGTGCCATAGAGAGCATGGATGAAAATCAGCTTGAAGGATTTGTAAACGGTCTGAAGGGAAAATTATTTGAAATACGCTATACGGACTATTTGAACGATGGACACCTGCCGGCAGGATGCCATGCCGAAATGGCCCAGTCGGCGACACAGCCCGGCTGGGATATAGCGATTTATAATAGTGATGGCAGCATCAATGACGTACTGCAGCTCAAAGCGACGGAATCGGCCCAGTATATAGAGAATGCTTTTGAACGTTATCCTCACATCGATATTGTCTCTACGGATGAAGTCTACAGTCAGGTAACGATGGGAGATATGTCGGCCCACCTGATCGACAGCGGTATTTCCAATGAAGAGCTGTCCCAGTATGTGCTGGAACACGTCGATGCGGCAGAGGCCGTGCAGAGCGACAGCCTGTTCCCGTCAGTCATCCCGTATATCCTCATTGCCTATTCCGTATCCCGGAAAGTGGAATTATCCGACTACCGGAAAGGAAATGAATTTGGCCGTCGGTCCGTCCTTTCCTACGTGTGCCATGCCCTTGGCGTAACGGCAGCGGTCTTTACCCATACGTGGTGGCTGGCTCCCGTCACGTCGGTATCATTGCGCCTGGCCAATCATTACGGAGAAAAGCGGTCCCTGGCGTACCAGTCGCTGAAACGGGCGGTCAACACGAATGAGACAGTACTCAAAAGGTACAGGGATTACAAAAAGCGGATATTGATAGAGTGGTAATTAGGACCCACGGCCGGGGACTTGTTTCCTGACGTGCCGCGGCGTCTGGCTTATTTACTATGCATCGCCGGCGGGACCATCATCTGCGTCGTCGTCGTCAGTCAGCGTAGCCCCGCTACGCCTCCCTCCATCCTCCTTGCATCTGACGGCCCCGCCGACGATGCCTGACGTAAAACGCCAGCCGTCGTGGCACTAGAGCTGATAATTTTAGTATAAAAAGCTGGTTTGACGAACTGGTTTCTTCATCAAACATCAAACTCCAAACTCCAAACTATCCCTTTCCGTCCCCGGTCGTGGGTCCTTTGTTGCTAAGTTTATATAGAAAAGCCGGTTCGACGAACTGTGTAATATGGCGTCCCTGTGAGGGGAAGCTGTCAGCTTTGCTGACTGAAGGGTCCTTTTATCATTTGAGTTCCAGTATCTGAGTCCGAAAACTATCCCTTTCCCACTAACCACTAACCACCAGCTCTTCCCCCACATATGGAAAATGGGCTGCCCTTTGAAGTTTCCTTCCTGGGGCAGCCCATTTTCTGGGAGTAGAGTATATGAGGTGGTTTTTACTTCTGTTTGATGAAGTCCGGTGTGGTCAGGTAGCGGTCGCCGTTATCGGGCAGGAAGGCTACGACAGTCTTGCCGGCATTTTCCGGACGGTTGGCAATCTGGGTAGCTGCATAGAGGGCGGCACCGCCGGAGATACCGATGAGCAGGCCTTCTTCCTGGGAGAAGGCCTGTGCTGTATCATAAGCCTGGTCGGTCGTGACGGTGAAGACTTCGTTGTAAATCTTGGTGTCCAGTGTTTCCGGTACGAAGTTGGCGCCGATGCCCTGGAGTTTGTGCGGGCCGGCATGGCCTTCGGACAGGAGCGGGGAATCAGCCGGTTCGACGGCTACAATCTGGACGGATGGTTTCTTTTCTTTGAGGTACTGACCTACGCCGGTAAGGGTACCGCCTGTGCCGACGCCGGCGATGAAGATATCGACCTGGCCGTCTGTGTCTTCATAGATTTCCGGGCCCGTCGTTTCTTTGTGGGCTTTCGGGTTTACCGGATTGGTAAACTGGCCGGGGATAAAGGAGTTGGGGATTTCTTTTGCCAGTTCGTTGGCTTTGTCGACCGTGCCCTGCATCCCTTTTTTGCCTTCCGTGAGGACTATTTCACCGCCGTAGGCTGCAATGAGGTTGCGCCGTTCGACGGACATGGTTTCCGGCATGGTGAAGATGGCGCGGTAGCCTTTGGCGGCGGCGACGGCTGCCAGGCCGATGCCCGTGTTGCCGCTGGTCGGTTCGATGATGACCGAACCTTCTTTGAGGATGCCTTTCTGTTCGGCATCTTCAATCATAGCTTTGGCGATACGGTCTTTGGCAGATCCGGCAGGGTTGAACATGTCCAGTTTGACCAGGACTTTTCCTTTGACGCCGGCTTTTTTATTGAAACGCTGTGGTTCTAAGAGCGGTGTATGACCTACTAATTCCAAAGAGCTTTTATAAATTTTTCCCATAATGACATCCCTCCACAAATTGGATAAAAATAGTATACATTGAGCGCGCGGCTGTATATGCGGATACCGTTTCCCCCGATGATGCAAAAATCCGCCGTCTCGTTCAGAGGCGGCGGACCGTGGTTCCACTCTGGTTGCAGTATAACTGCCACTCGGTACCGGTAACGGCGGCTGCCGGAACGGGATACTCATGGTTCCCCCGTTCTGCTCGCAAAGGCATTCGCTGCAATACGTGCCGGGCAGGCTTTCAGCCTATGGCCTGCGTTCTCTGACGACCGTTGTTACAGGTACTTGTTTTGCTCATCGCTATCTCAATGTTTACGATTATAGTACACTTTCCATTTTGATTTGTCAATAGGAAAAACAGAAAAAATACTAAAAAGGTAACTTTTTCTTTATGAACAGGTTTTTTGTGTATCCGTTCAACTGTATATATAAGTTACTATAGATGTGTGGTATAATAGGACTAATACCAAGGGAGGAAATATTATATGCTTGTCCAATTTTCCGTACGGGGCTGCCTGTCTTTTTCAGACACGGTGACACTGCGCCTCGTGCCTTCCGACCATGCGCGTATCAAAGGCACCCGGTATGAACCTTGTTTTCGTGCCGTGCCAGATTATAAAATCATGCGCTCTCTGCTGGTGTTCGGTCCCAGCGGCGCCGGCAAGACGAATCTGCTCATTGCCCTGCAGTTTTTGCTCGACAGCATCCTGACGGGGTGGACGCCAGCACTTTTGCCTTCGGGAAGCGGTCCCGTGTCCTTTTCCATCGTCCTGTACGATGAAGTCCATGACTATTCTTATGAATACAGTCTGTCCTATACGGCAGATGGCATCGGGGAGGAACGCCTTTCCATCGGCGGCACCTTGCAGTATGCCTACAACAGGGGAGTCCTCGAGTGGCACGGGCCGGGAAATGCGCCCCGTGTGAGCGGCGGTGAAGATATCCTGTCCCAGACGGCGCCTTTTTTGCCGGAAAGTGAAGGCCTGCGGCAGGCCGCGGCGGCAATCCACATTGTGCGGGAGCGGGATATGACGGTCTGGCAGCAGATGCCCATGCGCCTGTCCGAAGTAGAACAGACGTACTGGCAGGCAGAAGAAGGAGCCATCCTGTCCCTGCTGCAGCTCATCGACTCGTCTATCTGCCGCATTTCCTATACGGACAGCGGAGGTCTGTGCGAAGTCCTGCTGTGGCGCCGGGGTGAATCCCGTCCCTGCCGGCTTTCCGACGAAGCGGCGGGCGTGCGCAAGATGGCGGCTCTGGCAGCCGGCCTGGCACAGATGCGGCAGGGCAGTACGGTCATCATCGACGACCTGGATTCCTACTGGATGACGCCGGTCGTACAGCACCTCATCCGTGATTTCGTCCATCAGGAAGACAACCGGGGCCAGCTGCTGGGCGTGACCCATGACCTGCTGCTCCTGGATAATGACCTGTTCCATCCGGAACAGCTGTGGATAGCCCGGCGCGGCCTTCAGGGCAGAACGCAGATCTGGCCTATCAGCGCCTATCACCTGCGCTGTGAACGGCGCAGGCTGTATGATGCATACATTAAAGGAGAATTCAATACATACCCGTTTGAGGAGGCGGTACGATGAGTATACAGATGACCTATCTGGCTCACAGCGGGTTCGCTGTAGAGACAGCGACGAAAGTACTCGTATTTGATTATTATCAGGATGAACAGCGCGTCGTGCGCCGCTATGCCGACGGTGACAAGCCGTTGTGGTTTTTTGTCAGTCACTGGCACGGCGACCATTTCAACCGCCATATCATCGACTTTTCCCATAAAGCCCAGGCCTATATCGTCAACAAGGACGTGCCGTTCCGGCAGGCCCCGCAGGACAAACTGTATTCCATGGAAGTCTATGATACGCGCCGCATCGACGATGCCATAGTGACCCAGTTCGGTTCGACCGATGAAGGCGGTTCCTTCCTGGTCCGGACAGACGGGCTGAGCCTGTTTCATGCCGGTGACCTGAACTGGTGGCACTGGAATGGCGACACCGATGAGAATAATGAAAACGCCAGACGCCTGTTTGACGCTGAAATGAAGAAATTGGACGGCCTTACGGTCGATGTGGCCTTTTTCCCCGTCGATGCCCGCCTCGAAGGAGCCCGGGAATGGGGTGTACGGGAATTTTTAAAGCATGTGACAGTCAAGCTCTGTCTGGTCCCCATGCACTATTTCGGTACACCGTGGCAGCCGTCGGAGGCATTCCGCAAGGCTTATCCGGATCAGTCCCTGTGGATTCCTGTCCATAGCGGAGATACGAAACTGCTTTGGTGACACGGCATAACTATACGACCGGCACGAGCCGGAGGAGGAACGATAATGACCCAATTTGAGACAACGACAGGGCAGACGCGGAGTCATATAGCCAATTATATACTGATTATCGCGGCACTGCTCCTGCTTTTTTCCTATCCTTTCCGGGACATGTTCTGGGGAGGACTCATCATGCACCTGTCCGGCGCGGCCCTCATCGGGGGACTGGCCGACTGGTATGCCGTGACGGCGTTGTTCCGCCGGCCCCTGGGAATTTCCTTTAAAACGGCACTGATTCCCAGCAGCAAAGAACGAATTGCCGAAACGGCCCGGCACATGATCGAAAGTGAAATCCTGACCGTCCCCAACATGTACCATGTACTGAAGCATCATCCCGTCCTGGAAGCGGGCCTTTCGTACCTCCATACGGAAAAAGGATTCCAGTCGGCAGAACGCGTCCTGGGGCACGTTCTCAATACCTTTTTGTACACCCTGGACATGAAAAAAATCGTCGATGCCTTTTCCGATATGGGGGCCGACGCCATCGAAAAAATCCGCATAGCGCCCATCATGGGCAAAGCACTCAAGACTGGCCTGGTCGGGGAAGCGGGAAATGATTTCCTCGATTTTCTCATCTGTACACTGGAATCGATGACCAGGAGTGAAACGGCCAAACGGTACATGGCCGATATTTACCGTGAATCCCTGCGCCAGTACGAACACCGCAATTTCGTCTATGCCCTCATCGTTAAGGCTGCCCTGGCCAGCGATATGTTCAGCCCCGAACGGGTAGCGGCCAATCTGCAGGAAAAATTTTTGGCCGTACTGCAGGAAGCAAAGAAACCCGATTCGGAAGAACGGAAGAAAGCCCTGCAGTTCATCTGGCAGCAGGCGGAACAGCTGGAAGTCAATCCGGTCTGGCAGGAACGGCTGGAAAGCTATAAAATGCGCCTGTTCCATCACGTCGTTTCCCGTCCGGACATGAAAGAAGCGTGGCAGCGCTACGTACAGGACCCGGACCGGCAGAACCGGATCTGCCGCGCCGCCGCGACCTACGCCATCGAACGTCTCGAAGGCTGGAAGAGCAGCGACCTGCAGGTAGAACAGATGAACCGTATGGTCCTGGCCCTGGCGGCAAAGGAACTGAAACGGCTCCAGAACTGGTTCGGCGCGACGGCAGAAAAAGAAATACTGGCCTACGACAGCCAGGAATTAGCCGACGCGCTGGAAAGCCGCGTATGGTACGACCTGCAGATGATCCGCGTCAACGGCTCACTGGTCGGCGCCGTCCTGGGCGCTTGTATCTTCCTTGCCATGTACGCATTGAAAGGAGGCTGGTAATATGACATACCGTCAGCGGGCAAATGCCATCCTGGCCTTATCTTTCCTCTGCTTTGTCCTCGTATTCTGGTGGTGGTACAGCCACGAAGTGGGCCTGTTGGGAGAGCTGCTGTTTTTCGTCATCCAGTCGGCCCTCATCGGCAGCATTGCCGACTGGTTCGCCGTGACGGCCCTCTTTGAACGGCCTCTGGGATTTCCCTATCATACGGAACTGGTCTACAGCCACCGCACGCAGATCATAGACGGCATGACCCATGTCGTGTCGGAAAAACTGCTGCAGCCGGGCATGTGGAAAGACAAATTATATGCCGTCTCCTTTGTAGACAAATTTACGAACTGGCTGACCAGCAGCGGCGGCCGGGAAAAATTCCGGACCCTGTTGTTTGAAGTCGCCCAGCAGGCCTATGAATATGGCCGGCAGAGCAAGAATCAGCAGTATATCGCGGCCCATATCCGGACCTACCTCAAGCGGCAGCCCCTGCTGAGCTTTTTGCAGGACCGCATGATCACCATGCTGGAAGACCCGGACAGCCAGATGCTCACCGATATCATCGGCCTCATCAAGGACTGCGTGCGCAGCAAGGAATTTGAAACCGTCCTCATCCGGGCCCTCGACGAATGGATGGCCGAATCCCGGACGGCTCCGCACCTCATCATGACCCTGAATAAATTTACGGGCATGGTCGACACCAAAAAAGTAGCCAAAGACGTGCAGAAGGGCATCATCGTCTGGCTGGAACGGTGGGAACACGCCGGCGGCAAAGAACGGCAGTGGCTGTGTCAGAAACTGGAACTGCAGATGTATGCTATGAATGGCCAGCTGACCTACACGGTACAGCGCTGGCAGGATCAGTTCGTCGATTCCCTGCCTGTAGAAATGTGGCTCACCTCGACGCAGCGCGCCAGCCAGGCCTATTTCACCACCGGCGTAGAAGGCAAGGACAAATTGCAGAATCTCCTGGAAGGGGAATTCATGCATTACCTCGACTACTGCAGCCAGTACCCGGAAATCAAGGACTGGATTGACGACCAGATCCGCCGGGGATGTGAAATCATCCTGGAACACGAACACTCCCTCATCGGCGTCGCCGTGCGGGAAGTGTTGTCCGGCTTTGACAAGAAGAAATTCAATGCCTTCCTGGAAAGCAAAGTCGGTGAAGACCTGGCCTGGATCCGTATCAACGGTGCCATCGTAGGCGGCACCCTGGGCCTCTTCGTCTTCGTCATCCTGAAAGTCATATACGAACCCTTCTTTGTACCCTTCATCCGCAACTTATTTATGTAATCGTAGGACCCACGGCTGGAATCTTGTTTCCTGACGTGCCGCGGCGTCTGGCTTATTTACTATGCCTCGCCGGCTGGACCATCATCTGCGGCGTCGTCGTCAGTCAGCGTAGCCCCGCTACGCCTCCCTCCATCCTCCTTGCATCTGACGGCCCCGCCGACGATGCCTGACGTAAAACGCCAGCCGTCGCGGCACTAGGATTGCTAATTTTAAATATAAAGAGCCGGTTTGACGAACCGGCTTTTTTTGCTACCTGCTGCCTGCGGCCCTTCCTGTCATAAAAAACCAGAATATTTGTATAAAAGGCTGTTCAATTTTACAAAGAGTGGTATAATATGTAATGTAGCTTCATAAAAATTCGGATTTAAAGAAGGGCAGTCTTATGAATATTCAACAGCAGGTGTTTAAAAAGTTATTTGGGCGGTTGATGCCGCTTATTATGTTTTTATATTTTATTTCCTTTGTAGACCGGGCCAATATTGGCATTGCCTCTCTGACGATGAATCAGGATCTGGGCATCGGTACGGCGGCTTATGGCTTTGGTGCCGGGCTCTTTTTTATCGGTTATTTCCTCTTTGGCCTGCCGAGTAATGTTATCCTGGCACGGCTGGGGGCACGGCGCTGGATTGCCGCTATCCTCTTTGTGTGGGGCCTCATTTCGACGAGTACCATGTTCGTCCACAACGCCGTCGAATTGTATATCGTACGCTTTGTCCTGGGCGCGGCAGAAGCGGGATTTTATCCCGGCATCATTTATTACCTCGATCACTGGTTCCCCCTCCAGGCAAAGACGCGGGCCTTCAGTTATTTTCACATGTCCCTGGCCATTTCCATGTGCATCGGCAATGTCCTGAGCGGCGTCATTCTCGGAATGGACGGTCTGGCAGGACTGGCCGGCTGGCAGTGGGTCTTCCTTTGTGAAGGGCTGCCGGCTGTTCTCTGTTCCTTTGTGGCCTACCGGGTCCTCCTCGATTCTCCGCGGGACGTATCGTGGCTGACGGATGAAGAAAAAGACTGGCTCGTTCAGAAACTGGCGGGCGAACGGGCGACGAAGCCCATGGGCAGTTCCACCTCCATGTGGAGCGTCTGCACGAAACCCCAGGTCTGGCATTTTGCTCTCATTTATACGACGCTCAATATCGGCTTTTACGGGATTTTATTCTGGCTGCCCCAGATCGTCAAGGGCATGGCTGGCACGAATAATATGATCACCAGCATCCTCAGCGCCATCCCCTGGATCACGGCCATCGTGGTCATGGGCTTTGTGGCAGGCTATGCCGACCGGTCCCACAAGAAAAAGAAATTCGTGGCCGTCCCCATTTTCCTCGGCGCCCTAGGCCTTCTGGCAGGGACGTATTTCCACAATTATCCCGTCCTGGCCCTGGCCTGCCTGTCCTTGTCAACGGCCTGCTGTGAATGCCCCGTAGGCCCATTCTGGACCTTCCCGTCGCGCATGTTCGATGGCGTCACCGGAGCGGCTGCCATTGCCATCATCAATGCCATCGGCAATCTGGGAGGATTTTTCGGGCCCTACCTGTTCGGCCTCGTATCGACGGGTAGCAACTTTACGACGGGCTTTGTCGTCCTGGCTTCGATGATGATTATTTCTTCCATCCTGGCCATACTTGTCAAGGAAAAGTAAATCAGCTATGATATAAAAGTCCGGACAGAACGGATAGCCTGTCCGGACTTTGTGTATACAGAAAGGGAGCATATGAGATGAAACCATATCAGAAAATTACCAAAGATATCATACAGAAATTAGTGGATATACTGGGAGAAAAAGGCGTTTCCACCGATCCGGACCGCCTCGTCCAGTATGAACGGGATGAAGGAGTGGAACGGGAATTTTTCCGTACGCCCGATGCCGTAGTCTACCCGACGACGGCTGAAGATGTAGCGGCGGTCTTGCAGCTGGCCAATACGGAAAATATCCCTGTCATTCCCCGGGGCGCCGGCACGGGGCTGGAATTCGGCGCCGTCGCCAATACCTATGGCGGCATCATACTCAGCACGGAAAAGATGAACCGTATCCTCGAAGTAAACGGGGAAAAAATGTACATGGTCGTCGAACCGGGCGTCCGCACGGCTGACGTACAGGCTGCTGCCAAGGCCCAAGGCCTTCTCTATGCAGGCGATCCATGCAGCGGTGATTCCTGCTTCATCGGCGGCAATGCCTCGACCAATGCCGGCGGCAACCGGGCCGTCCGCTACGGTACGACGCGGGACCAGATTTATAGCATTGAAGTCGTGACGCCCCTGGGGCAGATTACCCGTCTGGGCAGCCGCTTAAAAAAAGTATCGACAGGCTATCCTCTGGAAAAAATCGTCATCGGCTCCGAAGGTACGTTGGGCATTATCACAAAACTGGTCTTGAAACTGGTGCCCCTGCCCAAATACAGCGTCAACGTCCTGGCCATTTTCAAAACTATCGACGACGCCATGTCCATCGTCAACGCCCTGCCCAAAGCCGGCATCGAACCGACCTGCCTGGAATTTATGGACAATGATTCTGTACGGGTCACAGAAAAATTCCTCGGGGAAAAACAGCCTCATTCTGATATAGGAAATTACATGATTATCCAGGTAGACAGCAACGATGAAGACCGCATCGACGACCTGTGCGTCGCTCTCGATGAACTCTGTCACGACCACGGGGCCATCGATGTCTTCGTCGCCGACGCCGAACGGATCTGGAAAGTGCGCAAGAACTTCTCTGAAGCCTCGACGACAGACAGTCCCATCATGGTCATGGAAGATTTCGTTGTCCCGGCCGATGAACTGGCCGATCTCTTGAAAGAACTGGAAAAAATCAGTGCCGACCAAAAGACTCCGGTCCGTTCCGTAGCTCATGCCGGAGATGGCAACCTGCACCTGGACATCCTGAAAAAAGACATTCCCGACGACCAGTGGCCGGCCAAAGTAGAAGCCTTTGAAAAAGCAGCCTATGACGCCGTATACCGTCTCGGCGGCCGTATCTCCGGAGAACACGGCATCGGCGAAAAGAGAAAGAACCTCATGGCCCATTACACGGATCCGGTAGAGCTGGCCCTCATGAAAGCTGTAAAAAAAGCCTTCGATCCCAACGACATCCTCAACCCGGGAAAAATCTTTGATGTGGAGTGAGAAGAGCCGTTGGTCGTTCATCGAAAGAGAAAAAGCTGGTGGTTAGTGGCCGGTGGTCAGTGATTAGTGGGAAGGGATAGTTTGGAGTTTGACGAAGAAACCAGTTCGTCGAACCGACTTTTCTATATAAATTCAGCACTAAAGGACCCACGACCGGGGACGGTTTCCATCCTGAATCGCCTGGGATGGTGTCAGATGCAAGGCGGAAGAAGGAATCATAGCGGCGCTATGGCGACTGATGACAACGAAGCAGATGGCGCCATACCGGGTGAGACAGGGGAAATAAGTCTCCGGCCGTGGGTCCTCTTATACGCCGGTCCCGTCAAACGCCGGGATGAATCCTTCGCTGGCACTGGATTTTTCTTGTACGAATCCATCTTCGATGCCGCTGTCAAAGAGATATTGTTCGGCCTCGTCGTATTCTTCATCCGTGAGGGGTCTGTTGATTTCCGGGTATTCACTGGCCCTGCCGCAGGGGACGTACTGGCGCATGAGGCTGAACAGGACTTGTTCTGGTCCGAAGTGGTCCCGTACCCAATCGATGACGTGCTTTGTATTGTCTACGTGGCCGGGCAGGATGAGATGGCGGATGACGACGCCTTTCTGGAGTATGCCGTCGTCGTCCAGAACATAGGGGCCCGTCTGGTCGTACATAGCGAGGATGGCCCGGGCCGCTACGTCCGGATAGTTCCGGGCTCCGCTGTAGCACTCGGCCATGGCCGGGTCCATGTACTTCAGGTCGGGCAGGTAAATCTGGACTTTTCCCTCGAAGGCCCGGATCGTTTCTACCCGTTCATAGCCGCCGCAGTTGTAGACCACTGGTACGGGCAGCGGCTCTGATAGGCTTTCCAGGATGGCCCGCGTATAGGGCGTGGGGGTTACGAGATTGATATTGTGTGCCCCTTGGGCGATAAGTTCGTGGTAGATGGCCCGGAGCCGGGACACCGTGATGGGGATGCCTTTGCCATCCATGCTGATTTGGGAATTCTGGCAGAAACAGCAGCGCAGGTTGCAGCTGGAAAAAAAGACCGTGCCCGATCCGCGGCTGCCGCTGATGCACGGCTCTTCCCAAAAATGCAGGGCCGCCCGTGCCAGCACTGGCTGGAGTGGACTGTGGCAGTAGCCGGGAAGGTCCGGGCAGATGCCGTCACTGGTAAGGGGCCGGACGACATGGCATTGACGGGGACAGTCCATGCAGGGCTGTGTTGTATTCATGAAAATCACCTCGATCCTACTATATACCAAAAAAAGGACGACCGCAAATGCGATCGTCCTTTTCTATTACCAGACTAGATTAGGCCTGTTTGAAGTCTTTCGGGCAGGTCAGTTCGGCGAAGCGTTTTGCTTTCGGATCCGTAGCGACCAGTTCCTGGAGTTTCTTCAGTCCTTCTTCTTCTACCGACTTGGTAGTCGTGTAGCTGGCCGGAACCGTCTTGGACAGTTCGAAGCACTTTCTGAGAGAACTGATACTTACAATGATGACCAGGATCAGCATGATGGCAGATACGGCGAACAGGAGCATTTCGCCCTTCGGCAGATACAGACCAAACATGTTGAGGAAGTCAGCCCAGAAGATAACGACAGTCAGGAATGCCCACGGAAGACCCGTGACCCATACATAGCGGGCTTTACCCATGCTGCAGATAACAACAGAGGAAATAGCCAGGGTGATGATGGCGAGCAGCTGGTTGGATACACCGAATATCGGCCAAATCGTGGACAAGTTGCCTTGTACGAGGATATAGCCCCATGCGCCGGAGATAGCAGCCGATGCGATGATGGCGCCCGGAGTCCAATGGGGATCGCCGAATTTGGTCCATACGCGGCCAACGAGTTCCTGCAGCATGTAACGGCCAACACGTGTGCCGGCATCGATGATTGTCATGATGAACAAGGCTTCGAACATGATGCAGAAATGATACCAGTAGCTCATGAGAGAATCAAGACCAGGGATGTTGGAGAAGATGAATGCCATGCCGACAGCCAGCGATACAGCACCGCCAGGACGATGGGCAACGTTTTCACCAACCATTGCGTTCAACTGCGGCAGATCGACGACCTGCATGCCGAGAGCATTGAAATGTTCAGCTGTGGAGTTGATAGCAAAGTAATCATTCGGAACGAGGGATGTAGCTGCGATGAGGGCCATCATAGCTACGAAGGATTCGGTCAGCATAGCGCCATAACCGACAGGAACGATGGAACGTTCATTCATCAGCATCTTCGGAGTTGTACCAGTAGAAATCATGCAATGGAAACCGGAAACAGCACCGCAGGCGATGGTGATGAAGATGTACGGAAGAACAGGGCCAGTGATGACCGGGCCGCCGCCAGCGCAGAACTGGGTGAGGGCCGGCATCTGGATGGTCGGGCCGACGACGATAACGCCGATAGCCAGGGCACCGATAGTACCAATCTTCATGTACGTGGAGAGGTAATCACGCGGAGCCAGGAGCAGCCAAACCGGAAGAGCTGCGGCAACGAAACCGTAGATGATCAGGGCGATATCAATTCCGTGGCGGCTGATGGTGAAAATCGGAGCCAGTGTCGGGGAAGCCTGTACAGCAGGACCAGCGACAACAGCCAGCAATGTCAGGACGACACCGATGACCGTACCTTCCTTGATTTTGCCAGGACGAAGGAACTGCATGTAAATACCAATGAACAGAGCGATAGGAATCGTCATGCCGATGGTGAACGTGCCCCAGGGGCTGTCATGAAGGGCGTTGGAAATAACAACGGCCATACCAGCCATAGCGAGGATATTCAGGAACAATACGGCAAAGGACGTAGCCAGACCTGTCTTATCACCAATCTGGGCTTTTGCGATTTCAGCGATGGATTTACCATCGTAGCGCATGGAGCAGAAGAGGATAACACAGTCATGGACAGCACCGGCGAGAACACCACCGATGAGGATCCACAAGGCACCGGGCAGATAGCCGAACTGGGCAGCAATGACCGGGCCTACGAGCGGGCCAGCACCAGCGATAGCAGCGAAGTGATGACCAAATACGACGTACTTATTCGTCGGTACATAGTCATGACCATCTTCGAAACGGAAGGCCGGTGTGACATTGTACTGGTTGACCGTCAGGACCTTGGCACCGATGAAAGCACCGTAGAAACGGTAAGCCAGTATGAACACTAATGCAGAAATAATAACAACAAACAAACCGTTCATACAAAAAACCTCCTTCTTAAATTTTAGTAGCACCATCCTCTGCGGAAAGATAATGAATGAGAGGACCCGCAAAGGACATACCCTGTATCACGCCTTAACTATAAGTCTTTACGACAAAAAATTCAAGAGCCTTTCTTCCTTCAGTGGACAAAAGGACAAATAGGTAATCTTTAAATGATAAAGATTTATGCTATAACGGCACGACATGATTTACTTTTGCCGTGTTTTTACAACAATCTTTACATGTAATATGATATTCGGTACTGTTGTTTATTACAAATCTGTATAGAAAAGTGCCGTATGACGTTACACCTATACGTTGGAAATACAGAAAATAGCAAAATTATATAATGAAATATTTTATATATATTATAAAAAATAAAAGTATAACGTTTTATCTTATTAAAACATTTTGATAATGAGAACTTAGGATACACTGCCTCTGAAAAATTTAAAACAACGAATAGTCGTGAAAAAGGCTTTCTTTTTACGACCGCCATTCCTGTGATATACTATAGATACTACGCAAAGGAGGAAACGACATGGATGCGGAATTTCAGCAATTTATTTCAATGATAGAACCAGTGGACGGGGATTTTGCCCGTTCCTATGAAGAAAAACTGGCTGCCTCCGGTCAGGCTGATACGGTTTTGTGTCACCTGGCTGGACGGCTGGCGGCCATACGGGGCAGTGAACGCCATGACCTGTTGAAAAAGGCCGTCATCATTTTTGCGGCCGATCACGCCGTCGATGGCGGTAAAAACGAATCGCAGGGCAAAAACAGCAAGGCCGACGCCCTGGAAATCGCCAGCGGCCGCGGCCCCATCAACAAAGTCGCCCATAAAGTAGGGGCCGGCGTCCTGCTCCTCGACATGGGGCTTCAGGAAGACATACCCGAATCGCCAGGCGTCCAGGTCCTGAAAGTCATGGCCGGGAGCCACTACTATGGAAATGGCCCGGCCATGGCGGAAGACGAAATGCTCGATGCCCTGTACAGCGGCATCCAGATTGGCCAGAACCTGGCCGATGAAGGCTATACGGCCATCGGCATAGGCAGCCTGGGAGAACGGTCCATCCTGACGGCCTTTATCCTGACGGCGGCCTTTTACCGCTCCCAGATGCCGGACCTTGCCGGTTCACTGAAAGAAAAGAATCAGATGAAAATGCTCGGCGCGGTGCTGCGTACTCATGGACTGGACTGTACCCGGCCGCTCGAATTGTTGCAGAAAGCCGGCGCGCCCGATGTCGCCGCCATGGTGGGATGCATCTTGTCGGCCGCACACCGCCACGTCGCGCTGGTCTTTGACAACGCCGTCACCGGGGCGGCCGTCTTGATAGCACAGGCTCTGCAGCCAGCCGTCATGGGATACGTATTTCCTTCGGCGGCCTATGCCGAACCGGTACACCGGATGCAGATGGAATATCTGCACCTGAACCCCGTCGTCAGCGATCCCGGAAAAGACGACCAGGCCATGGGATCGGTTCTGGGCCTCTCCGTCCTCGACGCGGCCGTGGAATCGATGAAAGAAGACTAAAAAAGCCCGATGCCCCCTATGGGGATAGGCATGGAAAACATTCGTGAGTATACTACTATATATAGATATATAAAAAAAGAGGTGCTATACGTATATGAAAACATTGTATCTTGACTGCTTTTCCGGTATCAGTGGCAATATGTTCATCGGCATGCTGATTCAGGCAGGCGTTCCCTTTGAAGAATTTCAAAAAGCCATGGCCCAGCTGGGACTGGACGGCTATTCCCTGATCTGCCAGCCGGTCAACAAACTGGGAATCCAGTCTGTGTATTATAATGTCCTCCTCGACTCGGAACAGGACCATCACCACCATCATGACCATGAAGAAGGTCATCATCACGACCACGGCCACGAAGAAGGCCACGACCACGGTCACCACGACCATCACAATCACGGCCAGACCGTGAAGACGGCAGCTTCCCTCATCGATGCCACGGACCATCATCACCATCATCAGCACCGGGGACTGGCCGATATCACGGCCATCATCGAAGCCTCGCCGTTTACGGAAGAAATCAAACAAAAGAGCCTGGCCGTATTCCAGGCCCTGGCCGAAGCGGAAGCCAAAGTACACGGCGTCCCCGTCAGCGATATCCATTTCCATGAAGTCGGCGCCATCGACTGCATCCTCGATATCGTAGGGACCATCTGGGCCCTCGACTACCTGCATATCGAACAAATCGGCACATCGGCCCTCCACGTGGGGAGCGGATTCGTCCGTTGTGCCCATGGCATCATGCCCGTACCGGCACCGGCAACGGCAGAACTCCTGGCAGGACTGCCCTATTACTCGACCGATATCGATGGCGAACTCGTCACCCCGACGGGAGCTGCCCTGGTCAAGACACTGGCCTCCTATGCCGGCCCGCGTCCGGAAGAACTGATCCATGAAACCACGGCTTACGGGGCAGGCACCAAAGACCTGGCTATCCCCAACGTCCTGCGCGGCTTCATCGGCGAATGCAAGAAGTTCTGAGACTGGCAGCAAAAAAAGGAACCAGGCAGCATCGTCCGGCGTATCCCCGTGATCCGGAGACGGATTGAATAGAATACAAATCGGAAAAACCTGTTGCACCCAGAGTGCGGCAGGTTTTTTTGCATCCTGCAGGGAACTTTGAGGTAGTGGTTTTACAAATAACATAACTTGCAGATTAAAATTTTCTCACTATTTTCTAATCTGCATTTTTTTGACATATGCTGGATTTTATGCTAGGCTCAAATCAGTTCGTTTGCAGGAAGTGCAAATGCATCATGCAAAAAATTTACATCTTGAAAGGAGAATCTCTGACATGGAACTGAATGACGTATTATCTTTTGACGAGGCTATTGAAATTATGGACGAGCCGGAATATCTGGAACTGGCACCGGGTGAATACGATTTCACCGTACGGGATGTGGCCTTTTCGACCTATGAAGGCAGCAGCAAGATTCCTTCGTGCCCCATGGTAGAGGCGAGACTATCCGTCGTGACCGATGAGGGAGAAACGGAAATCATCGACCGCTTCTACTATTGCCGGAAAATGCGGTACAAACTCTCCAGCTTCGCCCGGACACTGGGACTGGCCCGGGTCGGTGACAAAATCACCATCGAATGGAAGAAACTCATAGCAAAACAAGGGCGCGCCCGCATCTCCCTCCGGGAATACAACGGGAAAAAATACAATCAGATAGACCGCTACATCGTCCCGACAGACGAACCGGCCCCGTTCTGACAGGGAAGGGTCGTAGTTAGTAGTTCGTTCATCGTTCGTCGTAGGCCGTAGGTCAGTGGTTAGTGATCAGTGGTTGGTGGTCAGAAAAGGCAGGATCTCCCTGCATGGGTATAGCCTGTTACTTAACGATTTGATATAAAAATCACAGGCAGCAGTTAGCAGTCAGCGGTTAGCAACTAGCAGCTGGTTTGACGGACTGGGAATCTTTGCCGTCCCCGTGAGGGGAAGGAGGGCCACGGAGTGGCGGAAGGGGCCTTATTTTCATCAAATCAGCATACAGGACCCACGACCTCCGGCCGTGGGTCCAAAAAGGAGGCGATCATATTTCTTATATATCAACTCATATACACGAATTACTGGATGCCATCGATCCGGCCAGTTGTACGTACAGTGAATGGTGCGAGGTCGGCATGGCCCTCAAGTATGAGCAGTTCCCCCTGTCTCTCTGGGAGAGCTGGAGCCGCCGCGATATGGCGCGCTTCCATGACGGGGAGTGTGCCTGCAAATGGGCCTCGTTCCGCAAGTCTTCCGGGGCCTGCGTGACCGGGGCGACGCTGGTCAAGATGGCCCGCGACCGGGGATATAGTGACCCCGATGAAGTCTGGACGCTGGATACGCCCATTTCCATCGTATCAGCCGACGAGGAACTTCCCCAGCGCATGGACACGGTTCCTGCCCTGTCTCGTGACGGCAGGGACAATCCCCTTACAGAGCCGCCGGATCCCTGGGACGGCCTCAGGGAGACGAAGACCTTTCTCTCCCGCCTGTTCCGGCCCGGTGAATTCGTCGGGTTTTCTATGCGTTCCTATCAGCATAAACACCGCTATATTCCCCGTGGCCGGGGCATTTATTTCCGCACGCAGGACGATATCCTGAAGGCCATCGATACCTATGGCGATGTGGAAAAAGCCCTCGGGTCTTATGACCCTCTTGCCGGTGCCTGGGTACGCATCAACCCTCTGGACGGCAAGGGTATCCGCAACGAGAACGTCAGCGAGTACCGCTATACACTGGTAGAATCGGATGAACTTTCCTTACAGCAGCAGCTCTCATGGATACGCAGCCTCAGATTGCCCACAGTTGCGCTTGTAAACAGTGCTGGAAAAAGCATCCATGCCGTCGTACGCATCGACGCCGGCAGCGACCCGGACCTCTACAGCCGGCGCGTAGACTACCTCTATCAGTATTGCCGCCGACAGGGATTTATTGTAGACATGCAAAATAAAAACCCGTCGCGCCTCATGCGCCTGCCCGGCATCTGGCGAAGCGGACACAAGCAGTACCTCATCCCCTTTATGCCGGGCACCCGGACCTTCGACGAATGGTACGAATACGCCGAGAACAGCCGCGACAACCTGCCGCCTCTGCAGCGTCTCTCTGCTGTCTGGGACGACATGCCGCCCCTGCGGCCGGTCCTCATCGAAGGGCTCCTGCGGCGCGGACACAAGATGATGGTCGCCGGACCCAGCAAGGCGGGGAAATCCTTTGCCCTCATCGAACTGTGCATTTCCATTGCCGAAGGACGGCGCTGGATGGATACGTACCAGTGCGCCCAGGGGCAGGTCCTGTACATCAATTTCGAACTGGACGAACACTCCTGTTATCACCGCTTTGCCGACATCTACAAGGCCATGGCCATCACAAATCCCCGGACGGATCAGGTCGTCCTGTGGAACCTGCGCGGCTACTCGGAATCGCTGGAGACACTGCTCCCCAAACTCCTGCGCCGGATTCGCCACGAAGACTTTGCGGCCATCGTCCTCGACCCGATTTACAAAATCACCGACGGCGACGAAAACAGCGCCCACGACATGGGCATCTTCTGCAACCAGCTGGACCGGCTATCGACGCAGAAACAGTGCGCCGTCATCTACTGCCATCACTACAGCAAAGGCAGCCAGACTGTCAAAAAAGCACAGGACCGGGCATCGGGCTCAGGAGTCTTTTCCCGTGACGCCGACGCCATCCTCGACATGCTCGACGTCAAAAGCCCTGTCGGGGCCCCGCCGGCCTTTAGGATTGAAGCCATCCTGCGCGAATTCGCCTCGCCACCGCCCTTTTACATCACCTTCGACTATCCCATCCACCATATAGACACGACGGGAGAAATCGCCGCCTGGAACGAAGACCTCGACGATTTGGACCGGGGACGGATGATGATCAATTCGGATAAAAAAACAAACAAAGAATTGCGACAAGACCTCATGAGAGAAATCTTTGATGAAATCCAGAAAGAAAAACAAGTAGTAAAAATAATAGACTTAGTAAACGCCATGCATCTGAGCCGTAACACAATCCGAAGATATATAGATGCCAGCGAACATATGGAGCGTGATGAAAATGGATTCGTTTATATAAATTATAAGAAAAAACGATGAAACCGGATAGAAAATGTTGCTGAAAAGGGGTCCAAAATAATGGGGCCTCACAGGCTTATATAGAGTTTGGACACCTGAACCCCTCAAAACAGGCAGCCAGTCCCGGACGGGAAGAGCGGGGAGTTTGAAGACTCCCCCGCTCAAACCCGGTCACGGGAACTGGCCCGCGCGGGAAGAGCCGCCGTTAGCGGCTGGTGGTTAGTGGGAAGAGATAGTTTGATGTTTGATGTTTGATGAAGCCGGTTTACGATGTAGGAAGCCGTCCCCGTGAGGGGAAGGAGGGCCACGGAGTGGCGGAAGGGTTCTTGCTTCAATCCAGAGTCCTATTATGAGTCCGATTGTCCGTTCGATGATAACGCCGGTTCGACGTAAAAAAGCCTCAGACTCAGAAATTGGGACTCAGATTTTAAAAGGCCCCTTCAGACGCCGTTGGCGCCAGCTCCCGCTTCCCAGGGGAGCCATGCTACACGGTACTTCGAACCGACTTGTTTTTTACCCAAAATCAGCATACAGGCCACACGACAGGAAACGCTTTCCATCCGGCGTCGTCGGCGGGGCCGTCAGATACAAGGAGAAAAAACGATGATACAGTTTTTGGATGAACTTATATAGTCCTGATGGAGCCATATCTCGAACTATATGTAGTATTAGAAGAAAAAGATGCCTGAACGGCCGTCTTTTCTGGTAAAAACTCAACTTTTCTGGAAAAAACAACAAAAATCTTTTTTAAGGAAAAGAAAGAAAAATCTAAAAATATAACACCATAAGAGCACTGTCTTTACTAGGCAGTGCTCTTATGTATATACGACTGCATATAGTATCCGTTGATATAAATCCATCAAAAACAGCAATGGGAAAACCTAGATTAGACGAAAATTAAAATTTAGACCATTTTCATAAAAAAGCTTGACAAACGAAGAAAAAGAACTCGATACATGCGTCAGTAAAATCTGTGATTACTGTGGAAAATAAGGCAGTAGGAACGTTGTCTCGCGTCCTTGCAGGTGTGTGGATTGAAATTAGAATGGATTGTCTATTTTGGTTTTGAACCTCTTTCTTCTCTTTTTGTCCTTTCTCCTGATGAAATGCGAGTATGTGGAAAAAGTGTTTTGATTTGCCTCAGGGTTTGTATTATAATAAAAGGCGGAATAGTGTAAGACCATCTAGTACCTATTTAAGGAGTTGTTACGAATGAGATTTACAGAAGATTTAAAAGCCCGTGTTTCCAAGGCACAGAAGAAAATCGTCCTTCCGGAAACCAATAGCCGTCGTGTACTCAAAGCTGCTGAACGTGTACTGGCTGAAGGCTATGCCCGCATCGTCCTCGTCGGCAATCTGGATCAGATCAAAAAAGATGCTGCTAAATTCCAGATCGACCTCACCGGTGTCGAAGTCATCAACCCGGCTACGTACTACCGCATGGATGAATTGTGCCAGTATTTCGCAAAACGCCGCGAAAAGAAAGGCATGACTGTAGAAAAAGCTCATGAAATCATGATGAACAACAACACTTTCTTCGCTGCCGGCCTCGTTGCTCTTGGTGAAGCTGACGGTGTTGTTTCTGGTGCTGCTACGACGTCGGCTGACGTTATCCGTGCCGGCCTGCAGGTCATCGGACCCCGTAAAGGCAACAAGACTGTATCCAGTGCCTTCATCCTCCTGACCAACACTCCGCAGTATGGTGATAATGGTATCCTCGTACTCGGCGACTGCGGCGTTATTCCGTATCCGACGGCCGAACAGCTCGCTGATATCGCATGCATCTGCGTAGAACGTGCCCGCCGCACGGTACAGATGCTCAACCCGAAAGTGGCTCTCCTGTCCTATTCGACAAAGGGTTCCGGCTCCGGCGAAACGGTTGATACGGTCCGCCAGGCTGTAGAAATCCTGAAAGAACGCAACGTAGATTTCGACTTCGATGGCGAACTCCAGGCCGATGCTGCCCTCGTTCCGGAAGTCGGCGAACACAAAGCTCCTGGTTCCAAAGTTGCAGGCCATGCCAATGTCCTCATTTTCCCGAACCTCGATGCTGCTAACATCGGTTACAAGATGGTACAGCGTTTTGCTAATGCAACGGCTCTTGGACCTTTGGTACAGGGCCTGGCAAAACCGATCCTCGACTTGTCCCGTGGCTGCTCTACCGAAGATATTGCTGACGTCGTAGCTGTATGCTGCTCCGATGCTATTTCGACAGATATCCTGGCAAAAGAATCGGCTAACGCCTAATCTGTGAAAATATAGTAAAAAAAGAGGTTGTCTTTAAGACAACCTCTTTTTTTGATGCGTCCGGCGTGGACGCTCTGGTTTTCTAACCGCTGTAAACTACAGACTGAAAACTATCCCCTTCCTATCCCTTATCCCAGGGGGGAAGACTGGCCGATGATCGTTTTGCCTTCCAGGAAGAGGACCGTCGGGCTGGGGACTTTCTTTTCGATGAGATCGACGGTCATGCGCAGGCATTCCTGGCCGATTTCGCCCATGGGGATGTCGATGCGCGACAGGGATGGTACGGTGTAGTCGTTGATTTCCGGCATGTTGATGCCGATGGTAAATACTTCTACGTCCTGGGGGATGGCAATCCCCGTTTCATAGCAGGCAAAGAGCATGCCATGGGCCAGTACGTCCGATTCGCAGAACATGGCTTTGGGCATGGTGCCTTCCGCTGCCAGGCGCTTGCAGATTTCAAAGGCGCTGGCCGACGACGTTTCACACAGGTAAATCCGGTCTTCGCCGATGGGGTGTCCTTCTTCTTTGTACGTGTCGAGGAAGCCCTGCATCCACTGGCGCATGATGGGGAACGTCGTGTCATGGGTCAGGACGCCTGCGTCGAACAGACCCTTTGCCAGGAAATGGCGGGCCACGTTCTGGCCGACTTTATAGTTGTCCATAGTGACGCTGCTGAATTTCGGCGATTCCCTGTTGAACAAGACGACCGGACAGGGCGGCACATAGGTCGTATTGAGAAATTCCATATCCGTATTGGACATGTTGGCGATGATGATGCCGTTGAAGAAATCGTTTTGTGTCGATTTCATCTGTTCTTCCAGGTGATCTACTTTATAGGGAATAACGGTCAGGCGGATGTTCTTTTTGAGATTCATGATTTCCTGCTGGATGCCCAGGGTGATGCGGGCCAGGTAGTTGATACGGAAGTCCGTGGCCCAGTAAAAAGCGACGGCGTAGCTGTCTTTCTGGGCGGCCCGTAACTTTTTGGCAGACTGGTTGGGCACGTAATTGAGCTGCTGTGCAATGGCGTAAATGCGGGATTGTGTTTCTTTGGAAATCTTTCGTTCTTTTCCCTTGCCGTTCAGTACGATCGAAACGGTAGCGATAGAAACGCCGGCTTCCTTAGCAATATCTTTGATAGTTGACAATACAAGCCCCTCCCTTTTAATCCACCTTCTATTTTGACATAAAAGAAGGGAATTTTCAAGATGTTTTACAGGCCTCGTCTGGGACGGGTGCGTTTTTTATATCGTTCTCCCGTATGGTATAATGAAATGAAAAGAAGGGAGGAATAGTATGACTGGTATTGATGCACATATTTCATCGGCCCACATGGTCCTTTCCCGGGATCTCAATCCCCACGATACGCTCTTCGCCGGGCAGGGCACGTCCTATATGATCGAGTGCGCCTTCCTGGCGGTACAGAGTTTTCTCCGTACGCCCCATATTGTCTGTCTGGGGCTGGACGGCCTGCGCTTTCTTCATCCCGTCCATAAGTGGGATACAATCCGCGTAGATAGTTCCATCGTCTATGCCGGGACGAGCGGCATCGGCGTGTATATTACTCTTTCGCTCCTGCCGGACGGACCGGTGGCGGCGTCGTGTTTCGTGTCGTTCGTCCACATCGACGAAGCGACGGGGCGGGCTGTACCCCACGGTGTGACGCTGGCGGAACTTCCACCGGAGATGGCCCGCCGGCAGAAGCAGTATCTGGCATATAAGGAGATGACGAGACGATGACATTCGGGGATGAAGTAGAGGAACGGCTGCGCAACCTGGCCAAGCCGCCGGGCAGTCTGGGCCTTCTGGAAGAGCAGGCGAAGAAGGCCTTCCTGGCCTGGGGCTGTTTCCCCGGCAAGTTTGCGCCAAAGCATATCGTTTTTGCCGCAGATAACGGCATCTGTCGTTCCGGGGCGGTAGCACAGCTGTCGGAAATCACCTATATGCAGAGCTGCCATATGGTGGAAGGTACGTCGGCCGTCACCTGTTTCTGCCGCTGCAACCAGATTCCCTGGGAAGTCGTCGATGTCGGCATCGACAGTCCCGACGCGGTCGGGCTGGATTATAAGATCGCCCGGGGGACGAAGGATTTTTCCAGGGAACCGGCCATGACGGAAGAAGAACTGCGACAGGCGTTTGCGGCCGGCCGGGAACGGGTGCTGGCGGCGAAGCGCGACGGGTATAATTTCCTGTCTTTCGGGGAAATGGGCATCGGCAATACGACGACATCGGCAGCCGTCCTCATGGCCATCGCGCCCCGCGACGCGGCCAGTCTGGTCGGCTACGGGTCATCCCGGGGCAATTTCCGCCTCCTCCTGCACAAGCGGGACCTGATCCGCGATGCCCTCGCCCGCTACGGACCGCACATTTCCGGTGCCGCCGATGCCCTGCGCTATGTGGGGGGATTTGATCTGGCCGCTCTGGCGTCGGCCATGTGTACCTGCGCCCGGGAGCGGATCCCCTTTTATATCGACGGGTTCATCACGGCGGCGGCTCTGGCAGCGGCGGTGCAGCTCATGCCCCAGGTCTTCCGGTTTGCCCTGCCGTCGCACATGAGCCGGGAAGCGGGTATGTCCGTAGCTCTGCACGCCGCCGGCATCGACGATTACGACGTGCCGCTGTGGGCCAATCTCTCCCTGGGAGAAGGAACGGGGGCCGTCCTGGCCGTGACCCTCCTGCGGTCTATGCTCTATGCGGTGGACCACATGGCGACCCTCGACGGCATCAATGCCGATGCCGAAGAACGCCATGCCGAAAGGGCAGGGAAAGGAGAATCATATCATGGAACTTCACATTGACGAAGAGGTGCGGCAGGACGCCCGGGCCGTTTTTTCCCGGCTGGGGCTTTCCGAAGAAGAGGCCGTTACCTTGTTTTATAAACGGACCATCGCCGAAGGGCGCCTGCCCTTTGGACGGGCGCAGAATGGGGCGGCCCGGGTAAAGAAGAAGCGCATGAACGAACGCTTTGCCGAGTGGGATGCCCGCTGAGACGTTGCAGGGTCCCCGTCTCTGTGCTACAATATTTTGTGCTGCCGGAAGAGACGACCGGCCTCTTCTGGGAGTGTTGTGTGCAGAAAAATGCAGTGCAAACAAAGGAAGTAGATAGTGTGTTCAATCGTGTAAAGCTTGGGGCCTTTGCTCTCGTCCTTGGAGCGGCCTGTATGATATCTTCTGTCGCGTCGGCCCAGATTTCCAACGACCGCATCGCCATCGGCGGCGTCGGCCCGGGGTGTACACCGGACTATGTCGAAAGCGTATATGGTGCGCCGACGAGCCAGGAATCGGGCAGTAACGGCGATCAGACGTATCTGGAGTACAATTACAATAACGGCTATATCATCGGCTTTGATGGCGCTGGCAGCCAGGCCGTGGCCGTCACCTGCACGACGGATAATCTGGCGACGCCTGATGGGGTCACGGTCGGGATGGAAGCCAGTGTCCTTTCCGACAAGTATGGGACAGCTGACCATATTTACAATTTCAATGATAAATCCCTCTACGTGTATGACGGCACCGATGGGGAACAGCTGGCCTTTGACGTGCAGGATTTCTTCATCGTCAGCATCAGCGCCCGGATTAATTAAAAAAGACGAAACTGCGTGTATACAGCTACCGGGCAGGGCTTTGCGTATGGTATAATAAAACAAAAGACTAATATGGGCAGGGGCAGCCCGTCAGGCTGTCCGGGCTGCCAGGAAAAGAGGAATGGAGATTGCGTAAGACCATAATGACAGCACTTTGTGCGCTGGCCCTGTCGGCAGGGAGCGCATGGGCGGCCGGCACAGACACGGCCCCGGCAGGAGAAACGGCATTGCGGACCGTCCCGACTCATTTTTCGCAGCGTACCGAAGAGAGCCTGAACGAACAGGCGCCATCCGGCGGGCGCGCTGACGGCAAGGCCGCTCCGGCGGCAGTGGTGACCGTGACACCTACGACGGGGGCAGCAGCGTCTCCGGCTTCGCCATCCCCCACGACGGCCGTATCGGTTACATCGACGGTGCCGGCAGAGGGACTGCAGGTGTCCCGGGAAAAGAAGATCATGCTCAATCTGGCCAGCCGTATCCTGACGCTCTATGAAGGGAAGACGCCTATCTGTATGTATCCCGTAGGGGTAGGCAAAGTCAGTACGCCGACGCCGACGGGGTATTATTCGGTCAGTGAAAAAATCCTGAATCCGACCTGGACCGACCCCGACTCGGGCGTGAGCATCGGCTCCGGCCCGGACTGCCCCCTGGGCTACCGCTGGCTCGGGCTTTTTGGCAATTATGGCATTCATGGGACGAACCGGCCCGATTCCATCGGTGGCTATGTCTCCAACGGCTGTGTGCGCATGCATGAAGAAGATGTAGAAGATCTCTATGACCGGGTCAGTGTCGGCACGGCTGTCGATATTTATTACGACCGCATCGTCATCGACCGCGACGCCGACCATACGATTTCCTATTATATTTATCCCGACGGATACGGCTGGCAGACTGTGTCTGTACAGGATGTCAAGAAGGCCCTGGCCGGCTATGGCGTCCAGGATTTTGCCGAACCGGCGGCTATTGCCAGCAAGATCGCCGCTTCCGACGGCAATCCGACCTACGTGGCCAAGGCCTATGATTTGTACGTCAATGGGAAGAAACAGCCCAAACGGGCCCTGGGAAAAGACGGAGTCATCTGGCTGCCGGCCTTCGCCCTCTCGACGGCGACCCATACGGAAGCCGAATGGAGCGGCGCGTCCCAGACACTGCGGACGAACCATGGCACGGGTACTGGTATTGTCCGCAGCGACGTGGTCTATCTCGATGCCACGACGGCCCAGAACCTCTACGGCCTTACGGGCGGACTGGGAGCCGACCTCGTATACCGGATGCAGTCCCGGCCGGTGGTGACACGCTACGGCGATAGTGGCCAGAAGGGTGCGGCAAAGGTGAAATAGGCCGCTTCCGGGCGGTTCTGGCGGCCTGCCATGAATGGTGACGCCGAATATTGACAACGAATCTATATCTGTGATATACTTTGAAAAGTTAGGTGTGCAGTTTCACCTAGCTTTTTTAAGTTACCACATTTTTTCTTGACTTAGCCTGCCGGGTATGGTACATTATATAAGCGGTCCTGCGCACGATGCAGGCTTTTACTATGATTTAAGAGAGGTGTAAGGAATGCGTACAGCTATCACATTGGCATGCACAGAATGCAAACAGCGTAACTATCGGACAAACAAAAATAAGAAGAACAATCCGGATCGTCTGGAACTCAAAAAATATTGCCCGTTCTGCAAAAAAGAAACATTACACAAAGAAACGAAATAAGTTTGAAATAAGATGTGCTTAGTCTTATTTGAATGTGAGAGGTTATATGGCAGCTACAGCATCAAAGAAAGCACAAAAGAATAAGAAAAAGGATGCGAACGGCAAATTCCTCCACGGCGTCAAAGTGGAGTTAAAGAAGGTCATCTGGCCGACGAAAAAAGAATTGATCAATTATACCGTCATGGTCATCGTAGCAACCATTGTCGTCATGGCTATCATCGCTGTTTCGGACGGTGTATTTGCCCAATTGTTCCGGTTACTCCGAATCGTTGTCGGATAGGAGGCCCGTGCATAGATGGAAACTGATAAGAAATGGTATGTCATCCATACGTATTCCGGTTATGAAAATAAAGTAATGCAGACGCTGGAACGGAAGGTCAAATCCATGGGACTGGAAAATGTGATTAACCGCATTCTCGTGCCGATGGAAGACGAAGTCGATATCAAGGACGGCAAGAAGCACGTGGTGAAACGCAAGATTTTCCCCGGCTATGTCCTGGTTGAAATGGAAGTCAACGACCGTTCCTGGTATGTCGTCCGCAATACACCTGGCGTAACGGGTTTTGTCGGTTCGGCCACCAAGCCGATTCCGCTGAATCCGGAGGAAGTAAAACGCATCCTCAAGTCTCAGGGCATCGACGAAAGCGAACCGAAGGTCCATATTTCTGTAGAAGTAGGGGAACAGGTCCGCATTACATCCGGTCCTTTTGAAAACTTCATTGCTACCATTACGGAAATCAATGATGAAAAAGGCACCCTCAAAGGCCTCATTGATATGTTTGGCCGTGAAACTTCAGTAGAAGTTGACTATTCTCAAATCGAGAAAAGTCTGGAATAAATACTTCTAATGCGGCATCTGCCGCGAGTGGGAGATTCTCATGAATCGTCTGACCACATCTTGTAACGTAAGGAGGTGTAACTCACCATGGCAAAAAAAGTAGCAAGAATGGTAAAACTCCAGTGTGAAGCTGGTAAAGCAACTCCGGCGCCTCCGATTGGCCCTGCATTAGGCCAGGCTGGTGTCAACATTATGGCATTCGTCAAGGAATTCAACGAACGTACAGCTAAACAGGCTGGCTTCATTATCCCTGTCGAAATCACTGTATATGAAGACCGTTCCTTCACGTTCATTACGAAAACTCCGCCGGCAGCTGTTCTCCTGAAGAAAGCCGCAGGTCTGGAAAAAGCTTCGGGCGAACCGAACAAGAAAAAAGTAGCTAAACTGGGCCGCGACAAAGTCCGCGAAATTGCAACGACTAAGATGCCGGACCTCAACGCCAACGACGTTGAAGCTGCTATGAAAATGATTGAAGGCACTGCCCGCAGCATGGGTATTGAAATCGTCGATTAATCGCCGGTTCAGTCCCGTGGAAGGGGTCAATCCCCGCTAAACCACAAAGGAGGAAAAAGTTAGATGGCAAAAGTAGGCAAGAAATATGCAGAAGCCGCCAAACTGTTTGATAAATACAAACAGTATGACGTGACGGAAGCAATCGACATCTTGAAAAAGATGGATACAGCCAAATTTGACGAAACGGTCGAACTGGCTGTCAACCTCAACGTAGATCCGAAATATGCCGATCAGCAGGTTCGTGGCGCTCTGGTTCTGCCCCATGGTATTGGCAAATCCAAGACTGTCCTCGTATTTGCTCAGGGCGACAAAGAAAAAGAAGCTCAGGCTGCCGGCGCTGACTATGTCGGTGCTGATGATCTCATCGAAAAGATCAAAGGTGGCTGGCTTGATTTTGACGTAGCTATCGCAACACCGAACATGATGGGTAAAGTCGGACGTCTTGGTAAAATCCTCGGCCCGAAAGGCCTCATGCCTAACCCGAAAGTCGGCACGGTTACGATGGACGTAACAAAAGCTGTTAGCGAAAGTAAAGCAGGTAAGGTCGAATACCGCACGGATAAAGCCGGCAATATTCATTCCCCTATCGGCAAGAAATCTTTCGATGCAGATAAATTAGTGGAAAACCTGACGACTCTCGTTGATACTCTCATCAAAGTAAAACCGTCGGGTGCAAAAGGCCAGTATATCAAATCCATCACCGTAAGCTCCACGATGGGCCCTGGCATCCACATCAACCAGTACAGCATCAAAGGTGCTGTCAAAGAAGAAAAATAATATCTCTCTTAGCTGTAGACTGAAGGTATGTATAATGGACTAAGGTCCGCCATCTGAGGCTATGAAACTAGCAGGTATTTCAATTTGACTAGTTCGGTCTCATGTCAGTCGTACATGGGACCGTTTTTATTGCTAAGACGATATAAATCCCAGTTCAAGGAGGTGTATCGAACTCATGTCTATGTATGCAAAACATCAGGTTTCTCCGGCAAAAGCCGCTGTTGTAGAAGAAATGAAAGAAAAACTGCAGTCCTCCCAGGGTGCTGTTTTCGTTGGTTTCTCCGGCCTCAGCGTAGCTGATGTCACGAAACTCCGCCGTAAGTTCCGTGAAGGTGGCGTCGAATACAAAGTTGTCAAAAACACACTGACCCGTATCGCTGCCGATGAACTCGGTTTCAACGATCTGGATGCCGTTCTCGAAGGTCCGACTGCTATTGCTTATTCTTCTGAAGATACAGTAGCACCGGCTAAAATCCTGAAAGACTTCATCAAAGAAACAAAGACAGAAGCGCTGACGGTCAAAGCCGGCATCGCCGATGGTCAGGTTATTGATGCAGCTGCTGTCGAAGCTCTGGCAAGCCTGCCGAGCCGCGAAGAACTCCTCGCCAAATTGGTTGGCAGCATGCAGGCCCCTATCTCTGGCCTGGTCAACGTACTCCAGGGCAACATCCGCAATATGGTTTATGTGCTTGATGCTGTACGTGCTAAAAAAGCAGAACAGGAATCTGCTTAATTAGCTTACATATTACAAACGAATCTAAAAACTGATACTATGGAGGTATTTTAAAATGACTAAAGAAGAAATCATGGAAGCCATTGAAGGCATGACCGTTCTCGAACTTTCCGAACTCGTAAAAGCTATGGAAGATAAATTCGGCGTATCCGCTGCTGCTCCGGTTGCTGTTGCTGCTGCTCCTGCTGCTGGCGCTGCTCCTGCTGAAGAAAAATCCGAATTCGACGTAATCCTCACCTCTGCTGGTGAAAAGAAAATCGGCGTAATCAAAGTTGTCCGCGAAGTAACCGGCCTCGGCCTGAAAGACGCTAAAGCTCTCGTTGACGGCGCTCCGAAAGCTGTTAAAGAAGGCGTTGCCAAAGCTGACGCTGAAGCTCTCAAAGCTAAACTCGAAGAAGCTGGCGCAACTGTTGAACTCAAATAATTTCCTTTGTGAAATTACAAGCTCTGCAAATCGCATGAACATGCGGTTTGCAGAGCTTTTTTCATGGGGAGCAGCAAAGACAGGAATCCAACGCCACCAGCTGCTGACTGCTATCCCTTCATCAAACATCAAACTATCTTTCCTTTCCTGCAACCTGTTTCATGAATCTCCGTTTTGTAGTATAATTTAAAGATTATTCCTGTGTATATGGATAGGAAAACTGGACAGAGGAGAAGTGGAAAATGAGGTCTATCGGACAGATGATACGAGAGAATATGGTTCTGTTTCTGGCATGGACAGCAGCGCTGGTATCGATGATTGCCGTGCCGCCGACGGCAGCCTATGCCGGGTATATCAATATGCCCGTACTTGCTGTTTTGTTCTGTCTCATGATCGTCATCGGCGGCCTGCGGGAGAGCGGCGTCTTTGCAGCGGTACTGGCGCGCCTTCTCCTCCGGCTGGAGACGATGCGCCAGCTGGCTGCCGTCCTCATTTTTGCCTGTTTCTTTGTCAGCATGTGGGTGACCAATGACGTGTCCCTCCTGACCTTTGTGCCGTTTTCCCTGATGGCCCTGCCCCGGATTTCCAGAGAGAAGCAGATGGCCCTGGTCATCGTCCTGCAGACGCTGGCGGCCAATCTGGGCAGTATGTGTACGCCTGTGGGAAATCCGCAGAATCTCTATCTCTATTTCTATTACGGCATGGATCTGGTAACCTTTTTGGAGCTTCTCCTGCCGTATACACTCGTATCTTTCGTGCTGCTGGCCCTGTCGGTCTTTCTGCTGCCGGGAACGCCCATTCCCGTGTCGGTGCGGCTGGCTGCCCGGCGCACCCGGAATATGCCCGTACTGGCGCCGCCACGGCAGCTCTGGCTTCTGGGAGGGATGTTCTTCCTTTCCCTGCTCACGGTGGCCCACGTCCTTGATTACCGCCTTACCCTGGTCATGGTCGCCGTTGTCACCTTCCTGACCCGGCCGCAGTATTTCCGCTACGTTGATTACCGGCTTTTGGGCACCTTTGTGGCTTTTTTCGTCCTCATCGGCAACATGAGTCAGCTGACGGCTTTCCGGGAGATACTGACGGGATATCTGGCCGGTCACGAGTTTCTCATCGCTCTTACCGCCAGTCAGATCATCAGCAATGTACCGGCTGCCGTCCTTCTGTCGGGCTTTACCGGCAATGCAGGGGCACTCCTGCTGGGGACCAATATAGGCGGTCTGGGAACGCTGGTGGCATCCATGGCCAGCCTCATTTCCTATGGCATGTTCGTCCGGGCCTGTCCCCGGTGGCAGGGATGGTATCTGAAATTGTTTACCCTGCTCAACCTGGCCTATCTGCTGGTACTGGTCCTGTTTGTCTGGTTCTGTCATCAGATGGGGTTATAACCAGGACGGCGTCAATAGGCGACAACGCTTATTACAGGGACGGAAATCCCCATTGTCCAGCGAGCCGGTTTGTTTTACGGCCTGTGCCCCCTTCCCTGCAATACTGGGGGACCGCTTTGTTGTCGAAAAAATCATAATCTGATACAATGAGCGTAAAGGGAGGCGGCAGTAGGAATGGAAAAAGATTTATCACTTCATGGAGAATCTAAGAATGTAGAATATAAGGAAAGGGTTCCTGAAGACAGTCAGAAATATATGAAGTCTGTTGTTGCCTTTGCCAATGGTGATGGTGGACGGATCGTATTTGGGGTTGAAGATGGAACGATGCGGGTTGTTGGGATTCCTCAGGCTGATCTCTTTCAAATGATGGATGCCATTACCAATGCCGTTACGGACAGCTGCGAACCGATGATTATTCCAGATCTTTTTGTTCGGGAAATAGAAGGAAAATCGCTTATCATTTTAGAAATTGCTCCTGGAATGCAGAGGCCGTATTATCTTAAAAAGAAAGGACCGGTAAAGGGAACTTATATCCGGACGGCTGGAACAACGCGTCTGGCGGACCGGGCGATTCTACAGGAGTTACTTTTGGAAGGAGAAAATAAGTTTTTTGATCAACAGCCTATTCCTAATCTCAAAGTTACGAAATATGATGTAACGGCATTATGCCATTCTATGAGTGAAACGGCTAAAAAAAACGCATTATCCGATATCCAGCGTCAAGGAATCAAGGAGTTAACGATTAATCAACTCATTTCGTGGGGCATTTTGATTGAAAACAAAGACCAGCTTATACCGACCTATGCCTATGCGATGTTGACACATCAGGCCGGATATCCTCCGGTGGTTCAATGTGCCGTGTTTAAGACAGACGATAGAGCTGTTTTTGTCGATAAGCGGGAAATTGATGCACCGATTCAGGAACAAGTGGAAAAAGCATATCAGTATGTACTTGAAAAGATTAATATGGGAGCCAGATTTCAGGGGGTCTATCGTCAGGATATTTATGAATTACCTCCGGACAGCATCCGGGAATTGATTGCCAATGCACTTGTTCATCGTAATTATTTGGAGCCGGAATCCGTTCAGATAGCCCTTTTTTCAGATCGATTAGAAGTTACTTCTCCAGGTAGTCTGATGCGCGGCGTAACACATGAAAAAATGAAAGAAGGGTTTTCAAAGATTCGCAACCGGGCTTTAGCAAATGCGTTTGCTTATATGAATTTAATTGAAAAATGGGGTAGTGGTTTTCCACGTATTTTCCGGGATTGCCGGGATTATGGTTTGCAGGAACCGGAAATCATTGATTTTGATGGCGATTTGCGCGTTAACTTGTACCGGATAACTGACCAAACAAGTGACCAAACTAAAAAAACTGACCAAACCCCGAAAACTGACCAAACGGGAACGAATATGCCTGTAAAACTAAATGAAAAGGAAAGAGTTATTTTGTCATATCTTCAAAAGAAACCGGATGGCACGCAACATGAAATTGCTGAAGCGACATCACTGTCTCTTAGTACGATAAAGTATTATATGAAAAAGCTCCAGGAAAAAGGCTGTCTTCAACGTATGGGGACGCACCGGAAAGGATACTGGGTCGTGAGATTCAACTGATACTATTCCGTCATGTCACCAGTCAGGGGACATGCATCCGCTTTTATCCATTCTGCTGACTAAACTAAAACAACTAACCAAATGACTGACCAAACTAAAACAACTAACTAAACTCAAAAAGAGAGAATCATATAGCGTTACAAGAAGTATCGGAACGGTCTGCGTCCATCAGAAAGGTCTATCTGCTGGTACTGGTCCTGTTTGTCTGGTTATACGATTCGTATTTGTATTGACGAAGATGACAGGATATGTTAGAATAAAGCGAATTTCATATGAACACCGCTTCTGTCACCGGACAGAAGAAATGAGGTGTCTGGGAGTTGTCGTAGGTACGGCATGGGTTGCATGCTATAAGACAATTCCTGGACACCTCTGTTTTTTTAGGAGGGAGTATCATGATTTACATACGTATGCAGCAGGGACTTTCACAGGACGCCCGGGTCATCCGGCAGGAGGTATTTGTAGAAGAACAGGGATTTTGTCATGAATTTGATGATACCGATTCCATAGCCTGGCATCTGGTATTATATGAAAATGAGCAGGCCGCTGGCTGCTGCCGCCTCTTTTCATCCGATGATCCCGATGTGTATATACTGGGCCGGCTGGCCGTGCGGAAGTCCTGCCGGGGCAGGCAGTACGGGGAGCGGCTCGTACGGGAAGCGGAAGCATGGCTGCGCGGCCGCCAGGTGAAACGGCTGGCCCTGTCGGCACAGGTACGGGTACGTCCGTTTTATGAAAAATTGGGATTTACCGCATCGGGTGACGAATATCTGGATGAATATTGTCCTCACATCCATATGGAAAAGGAGCTGATAGAATGAGTCTGATGTACTGGATTCCCCTTCTTATTGTCGTCGTGGGCAATATAGGCTATCACATGATAGCCAAGGCAACGCCGGTGACGGCTCCGCCTTTTCTGGCCCTCAGTATGACCTACCTGGTCAGTTTTCTCCTGTGTGCCGCTGCGTACGTGGTGACAGGACCTTCGCTGCGGCAGGATCTGCAGACTATAAACTGGGCGAGTGCTGCCTGGGGACTGACGCTGGTAGCCGTCGAATTTGGCTATATCCTGCTATACCGGGCTGGCTGGAAAATCAGTATAGCTTCTCTCCTGGCTAATGTCAGCGTGGCGCTCCTCTTGGCAGGCATAGGTGTCCTGCTGTATAAAGACATCCTGCTGCCCCGGCAGATCATCGGCATCATCCTGTGCCTGGCGGGCATCTTTTTCCTGCGTCCATGAAGCACGACGAACCGGCTATAACCTTGAACGGCTCTTCTCTGATAATGTCAAGATACACGTTTCAGGGGCGAAGATTGCTTTTATCTGGTATAATGGATGGGAAAGGTGGCATCATAGTGAAAGACACAAAGTATTCTTTATTCCGCAGCCATGCATGGTGTCCCTGGCTGGCATTGCTGTGTGCTATCGGCTGGCCCCTGGCTTATCCCCTGATTAAGGCTGGGTACGGCTATATCGGAATCGGGAATGACCTGGGCAGTAAAGTAGTCTTTGCAGGAATCCGCTTCTTTTTTGCCGGATTGATTCTGCTGATTGCTGGTAATGGCCGGTGTTTTCCAGGTCAACCGGCCGGAGCCGCTGCAGGTCGTATATCATAAAAAAGAAATGAGAAGATAGCATGAACCAGGTACAGGCAGAAAAAGTAATCAAGCCGCTCATGGCGGTCGTCATCGCCGGGATTTTTCTCGGGATTTATGTGATGATCCCGGCATTTTACAGCACGCTGTGGCAGCTTACGGTCAGTCGGGATATACAGGGCTTGTCGGCCTATATTGCCTCCTTTGGCAGTGCCGCCGTCCTGCTCATGATCCTGCTCATCATCCTGACCAATATGACCGGCCTGCCGTCTGTGCAGTTTGTGACCGTCAATGGCATCCTCTTCGGCATACTGCCGGGAATTGTCATTTCCTGGATTGGACAGGTGGCAGGCAATGTGCTGGCTTTTGTCATCATGCGCTACGTCTTCCGCCGCACGGCCCGCCGCCTCGTGGCGCGCAGCCGCTTCGTCGCCCGCCTCAACCGGCACATTACCGCCCGGACGGCCTTCTTCCTGCGGGCCATTCCCTATTCGCCTAATTTTGCCATTACGGCCCTGTGTGCCCTGAGCCGCATCGGCTTTACGGAGCACGGTATAGCGACCATAGCCGGAAAATTCCTGGCCATCTGCATCGAGGTCTGGATGGGATATGACCTCATCCGCTTTGACTGGCATGACCTGCGGCTGGCCGCTGGAGGCGTACTAATCATGGCACTCTTGGCAGGTTATACGTGGCATACATGGAAACATAAAAACTAAATATTTAAACTATATCAGGAAATAAGTCAATGTGATTTAAAAACGTGAATCCATTGACTTATTTCTATATGTGTGATATTCTTTATATGTAACAAATAATAATTTTCTAATTAAAATTATTATCGTAAAATATTTAACAGGATATCTCTGAAAAGAAAGGAAGTGTTTCTTATGTATACCGTACCGCACTCCTCTTATGATTTATATATTGATGGCAAATGGGTCCCTGCCAGTGATGGCGCCCGGTTTGCAGCGTACAACCCTGCCGACGGGACGAAGCTGGCCGAGTGTGCCGAAGCGACGAAAGACGATGTCAACGCGGCCGTAGCAGCGGCTCATAAAGCATTCCCCGCCTGGAAAACCGTGTCGCCCCAGAAGCGGCAGGACCTGCTCCTTGCCATTGCCGATATCATCGAAAAAAATGCCGATATGCTGGCTATGGTAGAAACGCTGGATAACGGCAAGCCTATCAGGGAAACGAAGAACATCGATATTCCTCTGGCGGTCGATCATTTCCGTTATTTTGCCGGCGTCGTCCGCAGTGAAGACGGCCGGGCAGCGGTCATCGATGACCATACGCTGAGTCTCGTCGTCCATGAACCAATTGGTGTCGTCGGCCAGATCATCCCCTGGAATTTCCCCTTCCTCATGGCAGCGTGGAAACTAGCACCGGCCCTGGCAGCAGGCTGTACCATCGTCCTCAAGCCGTCGAGCTCGACGTCCCTGAGCGTCCTCGAACTGATGCATCTCATTGGCGATGTCCTGCCACCGGGCGTGGTCAACGTCATTACTGGCAAGGGTTCCCGGGCCGGTCAGTACATCCTCGATCATCCCGACATCCAGAAATTGGCCTTTACGGGATCGACGGAAATCGGCCGCGATGTTTATGATGCGGCTATGAAGAAACTGATTCCTGCCACGCTGGAACTGGGCGGCAAATCGGCCAATATTTTCTTTGACGACTGCGACTGGGATATGGCTATGGATGGAGCCCAGCTGGGCATCCTCTTCAATCAGGGACAGGTATGCTGCGCCGGATCGCGTATTTTCGTCCAAAAAGGCATTTACGATAAGTTCGTCTCCGAACTGGCTGACCGCTTCCGCCGCATCCGCGTTGGCCTGCCCTGGGAAGAAACGACCCAGATGGGATCGCAGATCGACGAACGGCAGGTAAAGAAAATCCTCGAATATATTGAAATCGGGAAGCAGGAAGGAGCACGCCTCGTCTGCGGCGGTAAGAAAATGTCGGCTCCGGGACTGGAAAAGGGCAGTTTCGTCGAACCGACCATCTTTGCCGATGTCAGAAACGACATGCGCATTGCCCAGGAAGAAATCTTCGGGCCCGTCGTCTGCATCATCCCCTTCACGGATGAAGCGGAGGTCATCGCCATGGCCAACGACAGCGTATACGGCCTGGGCGGAGCCGTCTGGACCCGCGACATCAACCGGGCCCTGCGGGTTGCCAAAGCGGTAGAAACGGGCCGTATGTGGATCAATACGTATAATGCATTGCCGGCAGGTACGCCTTTTGGCGGTTACAAGCTTTCCGGTATCGGCCGCGAAACGGACAAGACGACCATGCGGCACTATATGCAGACCAAAAACATCTATATCAACCTCGCGGAAACACCGTCGGGATTATATGAATGATAGGAAAGGAGTATCATGGGCATACGCAATACAATCGTAGCATTGCTGTTTGTCTGCCTGGCCTGTACGGCCGTATATGGTTTTATGACTGTAGACCGTCCGGGCGTGCAGGCTGCGGCACAGGCCAGCAGCAAACCGCATAAATCGAAATAACGGCACAGCCGGAGAACCGGGGTGGCAGCGGAAGAGATGGGAAAATCCTTCTGCAGCCGCCCCGGTTTTGTCTATGCCGGGAGGCGATATGGTATAATAACTATATATCAGAGAGGAGGCTTACCTGCATGGATTATACGACGCAATACGATTCTCCCCTGGGACCGGTCCTTTTGGCCAGTGACGGGACTCATCTCATCGGACTGTGGATCTGCGGGCAGAAGTATGACAGGGCCACCCTTTCCGGGGAAGCCTGCCGGAACGATGCCCTGCCTGTTTTTACTGAGGTCAGAGACTGGCTGGACCGGTACTTTGCCGGAAAACGGCCGGTTCCGTCGGAACTGCCGCTGAAGCCGCGGGGAAGCGTGTTCCGCCAGCGCGTATGGCATCTGCTGTGCCAGGTGCCGTACGGGCAGACGACGACCTATGGGGCCCTGGCGGAAAAGCTGGGGCAGCAGACGGGGAAAACAGAAAATCCCCATGCCGTAGGGGGAGCCGTCGGGCATAACCCTATTTCCCTGATTATACCCTGCCACCGTGTCGTTGGAAAGAGCGGCAGCCTGACGGGCTATGCCGGCGGCATCGATAAGAAAATCTGGCTCCTCCGCCACGAGGGAGCCGACCTGGCCCATCTTTTCCGGCCAGGTACAGGGAAGAAAAATCGTCTGGAGAAATAGGGAAATTTTTCACTTTTCCCCTATATTTCTGAAGTGGACTCGTTGTATAATAATACCAGTACAAGGGAGGGAATGACATTGGCAAGGCGCTGGATCATGCACGTAGATATGGATGCTTTTTATGCTTCTGTCGAACAGCGGGATAATCCGGCTCTGCGCGGCCATCCCGTCATCGTCGGGGGGCTGGGCGAACGGGGTGTCGTGGCGACGGCGTCCTATGAGGCCCGGCGGTTCGGCGTCCATTCGGCCATGAGCACCCGCCAGGCCCGGCGCCTTTGTCCGTCCGGCATATTCCTTCCCGTGCGCATGGCCCATTACCGGCGCATCTCCCATCAGATCCGCCTCATTTTATCGCACTATTCGCCCTTTATCGAACCGCTGGCGCTGGACGAAGCCTTCCTGGATGTTTCTGGCATGAATCTCCAGTACCCGGACATCGTCGATATCGGCCGGGCCGTCAAGGACGATATCCTGCGCATCACCGGCCTTGTGGCGTCGGCCGGCATCGCGCCCAATAAATTCCTGGCCAAGCTGGCGTCGGATCTGAAAAAGCCCGACGGCCTGATGTGGATTCCCTACGGCAAGGAGCAGGAAATCCTGGCCCCCCTTCCCGTTTCACGCCTCTGGGGCGTCGGCCGGGTGACGGCAGGCCAGCTGGAAAAAGCCGGGTTCCATACCATCGGCGATATCATACAGGCCGGGCCCGATGCCCTGGTCCCCATTGCCGGGCGGCAGGCACACCGCTTGTATGAACTGGCCTGTGGCAGGGACAACCGTCAGCTGGAAGTGAGCCGCCGACCCCAGTCGGTCGGCAACGAGCATACGTATGAGCACGACCTGACGAGGGAAGAAGACATTGACGAACAGTTCCGTCTCCTGGCCAATGAAGTGGCCTGGCGGCTGCGTCAGAATCACCTCATGGGCCGTACGATTACGATTAAAGTGCGGTTTTCTTCCTTTGAGACGGTGACCCGGTCCCTGACGCTGGAGACAATCGGGACCTGTTCGGAGGAACAGTTGTATTTCGCCGCCAAACGGCTCTATCATAAAAAGGGAAAAAACGGCCCCATACGGCTCCTGGGACTGTCGGTCAGCCAGCTCCAGCCCTATCAGGTGCAGAGTGATTTATTTTCTGACGACGAAGAGACGCAGGCCAAAGTCACGGAAGCCATCGACAAACTGCAGCAGCGCTTTGGCCGCAAGGCGCTCATGAAAGGATTTCTCTGGGAAATGTCCCACGATAAATAGATACAGATAAGGAGATTTACGTATGGCAGTATTTACAGTAGCAGTTCATACGGGTGATAACAATAACGGTTATATCCAGTATGATGCGGAAACAAAAAAGCTTACAGTTCATCTGAATGATGCAGAAAAGGAAAAGGAAACCTATTCGTTCCTGACGACGGTCCGTTCGTGGCACCGCTATGTCACCCTGTCCCAGTACGAAACGATCACGGCGGCGGCGACGGACAGTCTGGATACGCTGAAGCTGGCCCTGGGCTATATATGGCTGGCTCTGGGCGTGCATATCGACTGGAGCCGCCCCGTCGAAGAACTGTAATGGAAAACGACATCAGACTCATCTGAAGAGACCGTACCTTCCGGTGGATATCCCCACAGAGGTACGGTCTTTTTGTGTGCATAGGCAAATAAAAGTTATCCACAAAGTATACACACGTATTGTGCATAACTTCTGTTACCCTGTGGATATAGCCGGAGAATGCCTGTTTACAGGCCCTGATGGCGGTGGATATATTTTTCCTTTTTTTAGCCAGATTGTGGATAACTCATGGGGAACATGTGTTCAAGATAAGGAAAAAAATCGCGATAAATGCGATAACTATGCGGATTTTACATATTTTACAATCTCTCCTGATTTCTGTGTACAACCTCTGTGGATTTGTGGATAACACCATATAGAAAAAGCGGGGCATTCCCCTAAAGACATGTGTACACATGCAGGGGAATACCTCGCCAGAAGAGAATAGCAAAAGGATTTATCCACAAATTTTATCACAAACCCGGTCCGGCAGGAGCGATACCGCTTCTTTGTCCACAATGACCGTTGCGTCGCGGTGCAGCTGGAGAATGCTGGCCGGGGGCACTGGGGTTGCTAATCTTTTTAGCCAGACTGGCGATGGGCGTCGTGCAGAACAGGTCGCTGTGGAGGCGGATGTATTCTATGAGGGTACGGTCGGATTTTGAGGGTTTGAAGCCGGGATAGTCCAGCTGTTCCAAGATATTCATAGGCGTTACTCCTGTGAAAGGGTCTGACGGAGATGATAGAGCGCTCCCAGCATGCCGGCCGTATTGCCCAGACGGGCAAAGGCGATGCGGGTCGGTCCGTACATGGCGGGTGGCAGCTGTTGTGATACGTACTGTTCCAGGAGCGGGCGGAATACGCCTTCCTGGGCCATGATGCCGCCGCCCAGGATGACGACCTGGGGCTGCAGTACGGTAATGACATTGCCGATGGCGATGGCTATGTCACGGGATAAGGCGTCAATGGCACCGATGGCATCGGTGTCGCCGTCGGCGGCCATGGCAAATACGGCCCGGCCATCCAGTTCGTCCGGTCTGACGCCTTTGGCTGTGGCGACATCGCGGACCAGACGGGTGGCTGATGCCAGGTCGTGGAGCCGGCCGCCGGGCACACGCATATAGGCGATTTCTCCGGCACTGCAGCCGGCGCCGTGGAGAATATGGCCGTCATAGATGGCACAGCCGCCGATACTGGTGCCGATGGTCATCATAAAGGCCGATGCACAGCCCTTTCCGGCACCGAGCCAGAGTTCGCCCAAGGCGGCACAGTTGACATCGTTTTCTACGGCACAGGGAATATGGAATTCCTCTTCCAGCATTTCTTTCCATTCCGTTCCCGTATAATCGGGGATGGAATCGGCCAGGGCATAGAAAATCCGTCCTTTCTGGGGATCGACCATGCCGGCTGTAGAAAGGGCGATGCCCGACAGTGGTCCTCTTTCCTTGTACTGGCGAATCAGCCGGCGGACCGTGCGGACGATGCCCGGTCCGCCGCCTTCATGGGCGTGGGTGGGCGTGCTCTTCGTTTCTATCAGCTGGCCGTCGGCAGAAGCCAGTCCGTATTTGATGGCCGTGCCGCCAATGTCAATGCATATATACATGGGTTTCTCCTATTCTTTCATTATGAATCCTTCATAGATGCGATTGCTGCGCACACCGGGTTTGATTTCCCCATTGAGGGAAATGATTTTATCTTTCAGGAGCACCAGCCCCTGTCCGCAGCAATAGCATTTTTTTCATCATACGATACCTCCATGGAGATGTCAAATCAGATAGGACCTTCTAATCGGTTGTCGTTCTCTCCGTTGCCGTATAGCATTTGTCTGTCAAAAATGAAATAATATTTTGCGTAAAAATATTTTAACTATGAATTTATGAAATTTATTTTCTTTAAAATAAAAAGGTAGTACAATAGAGATGACAAGTACAGGCCATATGATATACTGTAACAAGGTATGCAGATGACCCGTATCTGCCATAGTAATAGTATAGGAGTGAATGCGATGAAAGCGATTATAGATGGGATGATCGTCCTGCCCGATGCAATCGTAGGCGGACATATTTTGTTGTACGAAGGGGACACGATTGCCGATATCGTACCCCGTAAGGGATTTCACTTGGGCATGTGCACCGACCTCATTGATGCCAACGGCGGTTTTGTCGTGCCGGGGTTCATCAATGAACACATCCACGGCTGTGCCGGTGCCGATACGATGGATGAAAATGAGGAGTCGCTGGCGACGATTCAGTCAGTGCTGCCGAAAACGGGGGTGACGTCATTCCTTCCGACGACCATGACCTACGACCGGTCCCGCATCGTACGGGCCCTCGACCGTATCCGCAGGGCGAAGAAGAACCGCGGTGCCCGGATCCTGGGAGCCCATATGGAAGGACCGTTCATCAGTACGGCTTACAAAGGGGCCCAGAAGGAATCGAATATAGCCCGGGCTGATTTTTCCTGGATTGAACCGTATGAAGACGTGGTAAAAATCATCACCCTGGCACCGGAAACGCTAAAGGACAAGACGTTCCTGAAAGAGTGCGCCGATTATCATATCATCGTCTCCGTCGGCCACAGCGGCGCGACATATGAACAGGTCATGGACTGCATGGAAAAGTGCCAGTTCTACCACGTTACCCATATGTATAATGCTATGACGCCTCTCCACCACCGCCGGCCGGGCATCGTCGGGGCCGCCCTGCTGGACCCGAAAGCCCACTGCGAGCTCATCTGCGATAATCTCCACGTCCATCCGGCGGCACAGAAGCTGGTGTACCGCATGAAAGGCCGGGATGGTATTATCCTCATCACCGATTCGCTGCGGGCCTGCCTGCTTCCCGACGGAGAATCAGAACTGGGCGGCCAGAAAGTATTCGTGAAAAACGGCGAAGCCCGTCTGGAAGATGGCACCCTGGCCGGCAGTATTGCCGCTATGAATCAGGTCGTCCTGAATTTCCTGGTCAATAGTGGTGCCCCCCTTCCCGAAGCCGTGGCCATGGCGACAGTGAACCCTGCAAAGGATCTGGGCGTATACGACCGGATCGGGTCTCTGGAAAAGGGCAAACTGGCCGATATAGCGATTCTGGATAGTACGGATTTCCACGTCAAACAGACGCTGGTAGGTGGCGAACTAGTATACAATGAAGAACAAGAACAGGCACAGTAAATTCATATATAGTATCATCGTCTTACTCGTCATAGTAGTCCTAGGAGTTGCCGCATGGATTTGGCAGAGCCGTTCCCGTACGGATGGAACGGCGGCAGCGTCGGGCCGGACGGGGACTGTATCGACTCTGGATGAACAGGCAAGGGACAAGGTCCGGTCCATGAGCCCCCAGCAGCGGGTGGGACAGCTCATGATGATCGGTATCCAGGGGACGACGGTCGATCAGGATGCGGCCTACCAGATCGCCCAGTACCACATGGGAAATGTCATCCTCTTTGACCGCAATATGCAGTCGACGCAGCAGGTAAAAGACCTGAATGCGGCCCTGGCACGGCAGATACGCCGGCAGAGCCAGGATACACCTCCCTTTATTGCCGTCGATCAGGAAGGAGGTTTTGTCCTGCGTATGCGCGAGGCCTTTCCCCGCGTGCCCAGTGAACAGCAGCTGGGAGAACAGGGCGACCCCGCAGCGGCCCGGACATGGGCCCTGACGACGGGGAAAAAGCTGAAGGAACTGGGATTTAATCTGAATTTTGCCCCCGTCGTCGATCTCGGTTCTGCGTCAGAACGGTCGTACAGCAGCGATCCTGCCGTCGTCACCTCCTTTGCCCTGCAGGCCGTACAAGGCTATGAAGAGGCGAAGATCTGGTGTTCTCTCAAACACTTTCCCGGTATCGGAAAGGTCCGGACTGATCCCCATCTCGACGGAGACCAGGTCGCTGCCAGCCGGGAAGAACTGTTGGCAGCTGATATGAAGCCTTTTTCTGACCTCATCAGACAGGTACCCCACGATAAGATGTTCATCATGGTGTCCAACGTCACCTTTCCGGCCCTCGATCCACAACTTCCGGCCTGTGTATCCCAGCCGGTCATGACGGGCCTGCTGCGCCAGCAGTTCGGCTATGAAGGCCTCATCCTGTCCGATGACATGGAAATGGGAGCTATGGCCAAACACTATGCTTTCTCCGACATGGGCGTCATGGCCATCCGGGCCGGTGCCGACATCGTCCTCGTCTGCCACGACTATGGACATGAACAGGAAACCTATACCGGCCTGTTGAAAGCCTATGAAAACGACGAATCGTTCCGCAAGCTCGTCGATGAAAAAGTGACGCGCATTGTCCGCACCAAACTGGCCGGTCAGGCTGCCGGATACCTGTAATTCCCAGACTGTACAGGCTGACAGACAATACGATATATGAGAAACGGTACCATGGAGTGGCTGCCCCGGCGGCCGCTCTGTTTTTTTTGCCGCCGCGGGATAATTGACAGAAATTATACAGAAAAATGACATGACTTATAACATAGACCTCGTATAATGACCATGCGATACATAAGAAACAGTAAAGCCAGGTCATGCTGCAAGAGCGCATGAAATCAGGAGGTCATGGTATGAAAAAGACATGGTTAAAACGTGCAATTCTTTCGATGATGGTCTGCGGTTCTGCTTTCGGGATCATTCCCGGCGTGCAGGCGGCAAACGTACGCATTCTGCCCGTAGATAACGCCAAATTTCTGGCAGGGGCCAAGTTTGATTTTGATGTAGAAGTCAGTCAGGCTAAAAACCTGAAAAACGTGGACATCACCATCAACAACCAGCCGGCAGATAAATTCTTCGGAAAAGATCTGAAGGCGGCGAATCTGGACAACGGGGTTATTTCCTATCGTGTAAACAGTGTGAACTTCCCCAAAGCCGGAAACTATACGGTGCAGGCTTCGGCAACGGATGATACGGGCCGTAATGTCAGCCATGCCCGCTATACAGTCGTTCAGGAAAAAGCACAGAAACAGGCCAAGAATGTCATTCTCTTTGTCGGTGATGGTATGTCGCTGCAGGCCCGTGAAATGGCACGTATTATCTCCAAAGGCATGACCAATGGGAAATATAATGACTTGCTGGCCATGGAAAAAATGCCGCATAACTGCCTGATTACGACGAGTGGCTACGATTCCCTGACGACAGACAGTGCCAACTCGGCATCGGCCTATGCGACGGGTCATAAATCGGTTGTCAATGCCATGGGTGTCTATGAAGATTCGACAAAAGATCCCTTCGACGATCCCCGTGTGGAAAATATCAGTGAAATCGTAAAACGCAGCCGCGGCATGTCCGTCGGCATCATTACCCAGGCTGAATCGACCGATGCCACGCCGGCTGCCATGGTCGGCCATACGCGGCGCCGGGCCAACCAGGACTACCTGGCTTCAGAATATCTGGAAGATTACCATCGCCCGGACGTCATCATGGGTGGCGGTTCCAGCCGGTATATCCCACAGACGGAAAAAGGATCGAAACGTCACGATAACCAGAATGTCATCCAGGAATTCAAAGATAAGGGCTATACTTTCGTCACGACATCGAAAGAAATGATGGCAGCGCCTTCCAACAAACCGCTCCTGGGATTATTCAAGCCGGGGACGATGAATGTCTATATCGACCGGGAAATGCTTAAAAATCCTGAAGTATTAGGGAAATATACGGATCAGCCAAATCTGGTCAATATGACGAAAAAGTCTCTCGACATCCTCAGCCAGAATCCGAAAGGTTTCTTTGCCATGATTGAAGGCGCATCGATTGATAAACAGCTTCACGCTATGGACTGGCAGCGTGCTACGTACGATACAATTGAATTTGATAAGGCTATCGAATATGCCCAGAAATGGAATAAAGAACACGGCGATAATACGCTGATCATCGTCGTAGCCGACCATGCCCACGGCGCATCCATCACCGGTACCTATCATGAACGGGATGGCAAGAAAGGTCTGGCGGCCGTCCGCACCTATGCCGATTCTATCTTCCCGACATTCAAGGATGCTGATCACGATGGATTCCCGGACAATCCCGATCCCGATGTAACCCTGGCCGTCCAGTATGCCAACCATCCGGCTTATTATGAAAATTTCCACTTCCAGCAGAAACCGACGGCGCCGACGATTACGGAAAAAGTCACCAAGCAGGAAGCTCAGCAGATTGGTGACAAGACGGAATACCATCAGGTATCGACAGTCGTTGCCAAAGCTAACCCGGCCCGTCATCATGACGGTGATCCCGTCGAACTCATCCCGGCCAATATTCCCGATACCATCGGCGATGAATGCCATGCAGCCGACGATGTGCCGCTGAATGCAGAAGGCCCCGGCTCGGAATACTTTAACGGTGTCATGGATAATACGGAAGTCTTCTTCGGTATTATGCGTGCCCTGGGCATTGATGCCACAAAAAATGTGAAATAATCGTCCCCTTATATCGACAAGATAAAAACGACGGCCCCATGAAGTACGAATGGCTTCATGGGGTCGTCGTTTCTGTAGGGAGGATTTCCGGCTTTTTAGGTGAATAAACATACAAACAGCGTAAAACGATTAACCATAACCTATGAGAATAGAAAATAGAAAACATGATAAACAATCAGAATAATAATCCTTGACAGGGAGAGAAAACGCCTTATAATGTTGCCATGCAAGTCAAACAGACATGCAGACCAATACAACAACCCATATATACGATGAGCGAGAGCAAAAAGTGTGGCGTCTACTTTTTCAGAGAGTCCGTGGCTGGTGTGAACGGATAAAGCCGTCAGGCGAATATATCACTCGTGAGTACTTTTCCTGAATTAAGTAAGGGAAAGCGGATATCCCGTTATCGATACACCAAAGTATAATGCAGGGTGGTACCGCGTACAGACGCCCCTGTTTCGGCCGGAACCGGTGGAAACAGGGGGTGTTTTTTATATGGGAATAAGAAGAGGAGAGTGGAGTAATCATGAAACACACATTGTTAAAACAAATCGTTGTTGCAGGACTGGCTGTCATGACGGCCGTATCCATCGCCGGCTGTGGGGGCAGCAAAGACGGGGACAGTAACGGTAAATCAGCCAAAATCGGATTTATCACGGCCTATACCGGTCCGGGTGCTGCTTATGGACAGGCCATGAAAGAAGGGGTGGATCTGGCTGTAGAAGAAATCAATAAAGATCCTAATACGAAAGTAAAGATAGACCTTAAGACCTACGATACTAAGCTGGATAAGACAGAAGCCATCAATGCGACGAAGAAAGCAATCGAACAGGACAAGGTCCTGGCTATCGAAGGACCTATGACGACCGGTGAAATTATGGCATCCGGCCCGATTGCCCAACAGGACAAGGTCGTCTGCTTTACTACCGGTGGGACCGGACCGGATGTCACCAACATTGGCGATTATATTTTCCGCAACGCCATCCCGGGCAAACTGGCTATTCCCCAGACGGTAAAGAAAGCACAGCAGAAATTGGGCTTCAAGAAAGTGGCTCTGTTATATTCCAACAATAACGACCAGATGGTTGGTGAAAGCAAGATTTATCAGCAGGTCTTTGCCGATGACGGTATCGAAGTCGTCGATACGGAAACCTTTGCCGATAAAGATACGGATTTCTCGGCACAGCTGACAAAAATCCAGGCCGCCAATCCTGATGTCATCGCCGTGGCAGGCCTCTATCAGGAAGGCGCTCTCATTGCTAAGAAAGCCCGTGAAATGGGGATGAACCAGCCGATTATCGGCAACAACGGATTCAACAGTCCGGAATATATCAAACAGGCTGGTGCCGCTGCCGATGGTACGATGGTAGCTACGCCGTGGAACCCGGAACGGCAGAGTGAAAAAGCTCAGAATTTCCGTAAAGCCTTCGTTGCTAAATACGGACATGAACCGGATCAGTTTGCTGCCCAGGCTTATGATGCCATGTACATTATCCACGAAGCCGTCGAAAAATCGGGTACGACGACGAACCGCAAGAAGTTCCGTGATGCTCTGGCCCAGATTACGAACTTTGAAGGTGCAACTGGAGTATTTTCTTTTGATGATCACCGTGATCCGTCTATGGATCTTGACGTACTGGTCATCAAAGACGGGAAATGGACACCGTTACAGTAATCGTTCTTTGTTTTTGCAGATAGAGGGGTATATATCGTGTTTTTTCAGCAGCTTATTAATGGGTTGAATCTTGGCAGCGCCTATGCTGTCATTGCCATTGGCTATACGCTGGTTTTCGGGGTGTTGAATATCATCAATATGGCCCATGGCGAAATCTTCATGTTCGGCGCCTTTATCGGCCTGATGCTGGTAACGGCCGCCGGAGCCAATATATTCGTGGCTCTCATCGGTGCCATGCTGGGCGGTGCGGTCTTGGGATTTCTGCTGGAATACCTGGCACTGCGCCCCTTGCGCCGCCGCAAGGTAACGCACTTGGCACCGCTTATCAGTACGATCGGCGTATCGATTTTCCTGGAAAGTCTGGCCCTCAAGATCTGGGGGCCCCAGACCCAGTCTTTTCCGCCTCAGTTTGAAGGGGCACTCATGGATGTCGGCCTCTTCAAGGTTTCTATGATCCAGATTGTCGGTTTCGGGACGGCTATCGTTCTGATGGTGCTGCTGACGCTCTTGTTGGATAAGACGAAAATCGGCAAGGCCGTCAAGGCGACGTCGGAAAATATCGAAACGGCAGGCCTTCTGGGCATTAACACCAGCCGCATCATTACCTTCACGGTCATGCTGGCTTCGTCCCTGGGTGCGGCTGCCGGCGTCCTGGTCGGTCTTTCCTTTAATGCCATCGAACCGACTATGGGCATGACTATGGGCTTTAAAGGCCTGGCCGTACTTATCATGGGCGGTCTGGGCAATATCCGCGGTGCTATGATGGGCGGTTTTATTCTCGGCATTGCCGAAGTATTCAGTGTCGCCTATGGTGCATCGTCGTATCGCGATGCCGTTGCTTTCGGCATCATCATCCTCATCTTGTTCTTCCGGCCCGAAGGGCTCTTTTCCAAAGCTGGCAAAGGAGGCAGACCGTAATGGATGAAATACTGAACGGCTATGTCCTGCAGGTCGTCGTGTTTGCCTGCATCAATATTATTTTGTCATTGTCTGTCTATATGACATTATGTACAGGCCAGATGTCTCTGGGCAATGCCGGATTCATGAGCGTCGGTGCCTATACGTCGGCCATCCTGACCATGCAGGCCGGACTTCCCATGCCAGCTGCCATCGTTCTCGGCGGCATCATGGCCACCGCGGTCGCTCTCATCGTCGGTATTCCGACGACGAGGCTGCGTGGCATGTATCTGGCTATCGCCACCCTGGGATTTGGTGAAGTCGTCCGCGTCCTGGCCCTGAATCTGAAGATTACCAACGGCGCTCTGGGCCTTTCGGGAATTCCTTCCATGGCCAATACCCTGGGCGATCTGGCCAGCGACCTCCTCGATGTCCTCGATATAGATACCCAGACCGGCGGCCAGCTGCTCATGTGCCTCGTCCTGCTGATCGTCGTCGTGGCTATCCTCTGGTTCTGGCACCGTCTGGAACAATCCCGCATCGGCCGGGCCTTTGCCGCTATCAAAGCCGACGAACACGCAGCGGAACTTTCGGGTATTCCGATTGTATATTATAAGATGATGTCTTTCTTATTCAGCGCGTTCTTTGCCGGTGTCGCCGGGGCTCTCTTTGCCCACACGGCCAATTTTATCAGCCCGACGGATTTCTCCTGGCATAAAGTCGTCGATGCCTTATTGTACTGTGTATTCGGCGGCAGCAATGTCATGTGGGGCTCGCCTCTGGGCGCAGTCATCCTGACCGTGCTGCCGGAACTGCTGCGCGACCTGGCAGAATATCGGGATATGCTCTACGGCATCATGCTGGTGGGGCTCATGGCCTTCCGTCCCGATGGCATCCTGTCCTATGATGTCCTGAAAAAACTGCACCGCCGGCGGCCGGCCCGGGCTGTGCAGGAAACGGCGAAAGAAGGTGACCGGTAATGCTCCTGGAATTACAACATGTCGTCAAGCGATTTGGCGGGGTCACGGCGTCTTCCGATATTTCCTTTTCCGTGGAAGAAGGCCAGATTTACGGCATTATCGGACCCAATGGTGCCGGCAAGACGACCCTGTTCAATCTGATTACCGGCGTATATCAGGTATCGGAAGGAGATATCCTCTTTCAGGGAACGTCCATTGAAGGAAAGAAACCTCATGAAATCACCTCTCTGGGCATTGCCCGGACGTTCCAGAACATTCGCCTCTTTCCACAGATGACGGTCCTGGAAAACTGCCTCGTCGGTTGTCACACCCAGCTTCATTCCGGTATCTGGTCCAGTGTATTTCATACGAAAGGCCAGAGACAGGAAGAAAGGAAAGCACAGCGGCAGGCCATGGATTTCCTGAAGTTTGTCGGCCTCGATCAGGACGCCGATACGATTGCATCCAGCCTGCCTTATGGCAAGCAGCGCAAACTGGAAATAGCCCGGGCCATGTCTACTCATCCCAAACTGCTGCTCCTCGACGAACCGGCTGCCGGCATGAATGACAGCGAAACGGCGGCACTGGGGACACTCATCCGGGGACTGCGCGATACGTATCACGTGAGCATCCTGCTCATTGAACATGACATGAATCTTATGATGGATTTGTGCGACCGCCTGGTGGTCATTAATTTTGGCAAAAAATTGGCCGAAGGGACCCCGACGGAAATCCAGAATAATCCGGCTGTCATCGAAGCCTATCTGGGAAAGGAGGATGAAGAGTAATGCTCCTGGAATTACAAAACATCGTAGCCGGATATGGCAGCATCATGGCCCTCAAAGGCATCAGCCTGTCTGTACCGGAAGGCAGTATCGTTTCCCTTATCGGTGCCAATGGCGCCGGAAAATCGACGACCATGAAAACTATCATGGGATTGGTATCTCCCAGAGACGGGGAAATCCGTTTCAAAGGGGAACCCCTTGCCGGGACGAAACCCTATCAGGTCGTCCACGAAGGCATATCCCTGGTGCCGGAAGGCCGGCAGATCCTGCAGAACATGAGCGTCGAAGAAAATCTGTACCTCGGTGCCTACCAGCGCAGTGATAAAGGGGGTATTGCCGCAGACCTGAAAAAAGTCTATGACCGCTTTCCCCGGCTGGAAGAACGGAAAAAGCAGTTCGGCGGAACGCTGTCCGGCGGTGAACAGCAGATGCTGGCCATCGGCCGTGCTGTCATGGCCCGGCCGGAGCTGCTCCTTCTGGACGAACCGTCTATGGGGCTGGCTCCCATCGTCGTACAGGAAATCTTTGACGTCATCAAAGATATCAATGGAAGCGGTACGACGATCCTCCTGGTCGAACAGAATGCCAAAAAGGCCCTGCAGATTGCCGATTACGCTTATGTCATGGAAACAGGGCATATCGTTCTGCAGGGAAAGGCATCGGAAGTAGCGGCCAATCCCCAGGTCACGGCGGCGTATCTGGGCGGCAAAAAATAATATCGGCTGTTTCACTGATGGCACTGCCCGGGAAGGGCAGATACTCCCTTCCAGCGCAAAAAGGCTGCCGCAAAATGACTTACAAGCTCATTTTGCGGCAGCCTTTCGTGTCTTATCGCAGACGCGTATTTATTTACCCAGTACGCCTTCGAGGAAGGCAGCCGTATCGGACAGATAATCGGCCTGGTAGCTTTCGATATCGCCCTTATCGCAGTGCGCGGCAAAGGCTGGATCGATCGGCAGTTTGGCCGTATGGCTGATGCCATACTTCTGAGCCGATTCATCGACGCGGCTCGGGCCGTAGATTTCTACTTTTTCATGGCAGTTCGGGCATTCGAAGTAGCTCATGTTTTCGATGAGGCCCAGGACGGGGATGTGCATCAGTTCAGACATCTTCAATGCCTTTTCGACGATGAGGGAAACCAGTTCCTGCGGGGAAGTGACGACGAGGATGCCATCGACGGGCAGGCTCTGGAATACGGTAAGGGGAACATCGCCCGTTCCCGGAGGCATATCGACGAACATGTAGTCGATGTCGCCCCAGAGCACGTCGGTCCAGAACTGTTTGACTGCTCCGGAAATGACCGGTCCTCTCCAGACGACGGGCGAGGCCGTATCTTCCAGAAGGACGTTCATGGACATGACTTCAATGCCGCCTTTGGTGACGACAGGATTGATGCCGGCTTCGCTGCCTGTAGCACGATCGGTGATGCCGAATACTTTCGGAATGGAAGGGCCGGTAATATCGGCATCGAGGATTGCCGTTTTAAAGCCACGGCGGTGCATCTGTACGGCCATGAGCGACGTGACCAGGGATTTACCGACGCCGCCTTTGCCGCTGACGACGGCGATGACGTGTTTGACATGGGTGCCTTCATGAGGCTTTGCCAGAAGGCTCTGTGGTTCCGTACGGCTTTCACAGTTGCTGGCGCAGCTGGAACAGTCGTGATTACAGTTTTCACTCATTGTGTATCATTCTCCTTTTGTGGGATCGTATCCCGTTTTTCGCGGACGGCCCGGCAGAATGGATTGCAGCACGAACCGGCGCGTTCACAAACCTGGATTTTACCGCCCTGGATGAGCAGGCGTCTGCCGTATACCAGTGCCAAAGCTACTTTATGACGGGCCGATTCATAGATTCCCGTTACAGTCGTGCGGCCTACATCCATCTGTACAGCAGCCTGTTCCTGTGTCAGACCGACCAGATCCATGAGGCGGATGACTTCATATTCATCGACAGTCATTACGATAGTATCACAATCATTTTGCTTTCCGTCGGGAGTAAACGATTCCTGACGAGGCAGAGAACAGACACGGCGGCAGCGTTGGGGACGCGGCATAAATACTCCTCCTTTCACCATGACGATACAGGGCATGGGCTGTACCATGCCCTGTTCCTATTATACTGGTGATGATGACATATGTCAAAACATAGATATATTATATATAGATATAAAGAAACACGATGACGCAAAAAGCAGACCGCCGGAAAGACGGTCTGGCATAATCAGATAATATCGATATG
>NZ_DGRS01000038.1:0-1959 GCF_002391155.1 Megasphaera sp. UBA4382
AAGGCCGCAATATCAGCATTTCCCAGGTACGCCGCCCTCTGGGCATCAGCTATGTCCTCGAACCGGATCATATGGAACTGCTCCCGGCAGCGCGGCAGGAACGGTCTGCCTTGGAACTGCGCCAACAGCCCCTGCCCGAAGGGGAAGTCATGAAGAAATATGGCCGCGACGCCCTGGGCATGGTGCTGCTTTGGGATCCGGTCATGGATGAAAACGCCCAGGTACCGCCCCTGCGGACGAAACAGCCCGTCGTATCACCCTGTGCCTTCCGTATTACCAAGGACGGCGTCCTCCTCAGGAATCCCGATTTCGATACGCTTATCATGGAATGGAAAGCCAAAGGATACGCTGTCTGGCCGCTGGTCGATAATAACTTCAATCCCGGCCAGACCCACGACATACTGAGCAAAAAAGAGCTGCGGGAACAGCTTATCAAGGAACTCATCGGCTATGGCATCCTCTATGAATTTTCCGGGTATAATATTGATTTTGAAAACGTCAACTACGGCGATAAAGACCTGCTTACCCGGTTTGTCGGCGAATTTTCCGACGCCGCCCGGGCGTATGGCCTGAAAACGTCCATCGATGTGACGCCTCTTTCGGACAGCCCCAACTGGTCCCTCGTGTACGACCGGGCGGCCCTGGGACAGAGCGTCGATTACGTCATGCTCATGGCTTATGACCAGGTGGGCCGCACCAGCCCCGTGCCGGGCCCGACGGCCACATACCCGTGGGTGCAGACGGCCATACAGAATACGCTGAAATTCGTTCCCGCCCATAAAGTTGTCCTGGGCATGCCTCTTTACATGCGGATTTGGTATGAAGCAGACGATGGTAAAGACCTTCCCAAAGACATAGAAAGCTGGCCTGAATCTGTCAAAGCAACCGTCCCCCCGGCAGGTACAGCACCCGCCCGGACAGGTACGGCAAAGGCGAAACCGAAACTGTTCGTCCGCACCCTCACCATGGCTGACAGCCACCGTGTCCGCGAAAAATATGCCTCTTCCATCACCTGGGATGCAGACTTGGGACTGTATTACCTCGATACCCGCCTTCCCAAGGGAAGACTGCGCATCTGGTTTGAAGATGAAAAGTCTCTCAAAGAAAAAAAAGACCTCATCCACACCTATCAGCTGGCCGGTGCCTCCTTCTGGCGCAAAGGCTTTGAACCGGAAAACTTTTGGCACGGATTTGCAAAACATGAATTGACTTGACGTTACAACCCCTTTATAATAGAAAGGTCAACAACCTTACCTTCTATTTTATTTACGACGTGGGGGGTCGAAGAATGGAAAAATACATTCCACAAGAAATAGAAAAGAAATGGCAGAAAATCTGGCTTGATAATAAAGTAGATAAATGCCCGGACGAAAGTGACAAGCCCAAGTACTACGTACTGGAAATGTTCCCGTATCCGTCGGGCAATCTGCATATGGGCCATGTCCGCAACTACGCTATAGGCGACGTCATTGCCCGTTATAGAAGAATGATTGGTTACAACGTCATTCATCCTATGGGATTCGATGCATTCGGCATGCCGGCAGAAAATGCGGCTATCCAGCATAATATCCCGCCTGCAAAATGGACCTATGACAACATAGCCAACATGGAACGGCAGCAGAAATCCCTGGGCCTGTCCTACGACTGGGACCGGGAAGTTGCCACCTGCCATAAAGAATATTATAAATGGACACAGTGGATGTTCGAACTGATGTATAAACGGGGCTTGGCATACCGCAAGGAAGCCAAGGTCAATTGGTGCGAACATTGCCACACCGTCCTTGCCAACGAACAGGCTGAAGGCGGCGTCTGCTGGCGCTGTGACAACCCGGTCGTCAAGAAAGACCTCAAACAGTGGTTCTTCAAGATTACCGATTATGCAGACCGTCTCCTCGACGATCTGGACAAGCTGCCGGGCTGGCCGGAACGGGTCAAGACCATGCAGCGCAACTGGATCGG
>NZ_DGRS01000038.1:2003-13905 GCF_002391155.1 Megasphaera sp. UBA4382
GCAACTGGATCGGCCGCAGCGAAGGGGCCAACTTCTTCTTTGACATCCCGGAAATCGGTGAACGTGTAGAATTGTTCTCGACCCGTGTCGATACGATTTTTGGTGCCAGCTTCGTCGTCCTGGCTCCGGAACATCCCTTTGTGGAACGGATCATCAAAGGTAAGCCCAATGAAGCCGAACTGCGCGCCTTCATCGAAAAGATGCGCAATCAGAGCGATATTGAACGTACGTCCGATGACGCCGAAAAAGTTGGCATGTTCACCGGTGCCTATGCCATCAACCCGCTCAACCAGGCCAAGGTGCCTATCTGGATTGCCAACTATGTCCTCGTCGATTATGGTACCGGCGCCGTCATGGGCGTTGCCGGCCACGATCAGCGTGACTTTGAATTCTGCAAGAAATACAATATTCCCATCAAATATGTCATCCAGGATCCGGAAGGCAAGATCGACTACGAACACGATGACATCACCGAAGCCTACACGGGCGAAGGCTACCTCATCAATTCCGGTGAATTCAACGGTCTGTCTATTAAAGAAGGACAGAAAGCCATTACGAAATGGCTCGTCGATCACGACTATGGTCACGCGACGGTCAACTTCCGTCTCCGCGACTGGCTGATTTCCCGTCAGCGTTACTGGGGTGCTCCGATTCCGGTCGTTTACTGCGAAAAATGCGGCGAACAGCTCGTACCGGAAGACCAGCTCCCGGTCGAACTGCCGGAAGACGTCAAATTTACGGCGGGCGCTACGTCTCCTCTGGAAACGAGCGAAAAATTCCTCCACACGACCTGCCCGAAATGCGGTGGCCCGGCTATCCGCGAAACGGACACGATGGATACCTTCCTGTGCTCGTCGTGGTATCATTTGCGCTATACCGATCCGCGCAACACGGAAATGCCTTTCGATCCGAAGAAAGCCAATTACTGGATGAATGTAGATCAGTACATCGGTGGCATTGAACACGCCATCCTCCATCTGATCTACGCCCGCTTCTTCATGAAAGTCCTGTACGATGCCGGCTATGTTGATAAAGTCGAACCGTACGAACGCCTGCTCACCCAGGGGATGGTACTCCTCGATGGCAGCAAGATGAGTAAATCCAAAGGTAACGTCGTATCGCCGGAAGAAATTGTATCGAAATACGGTGCCGATACGGCCCGCCTGTTCATCCTCTTCGCCGCTCCGCCCGAACGGGATCTGCCCTGGTCGGATACGGGCGTAGAAGGCTCGTACCGCTTCCTGAACCGTGTATGGCGCATCGTCTTCCAGTACATGGATCTGGCGAAAGCCGGCGACGACAGCAGCCGTCCGTACACGGAAGCAGAAAAAGCACTGCGTCTCGTCGAATACACGTCCATCCGCAAAGTAACGGTCGATGTCAAAGGGGCCGATGACCACTACGCACTGAATACGGCAGTCAGCTCCATCATGGAATACGTCAACGCCATGTACAACTACGTGGACAAGAATACGTCCATCCGCAAGGATGTGGCCGTAGAAGTCGTAGAAAATCTGCTCAAGATTCTGGCACCGTTTACACCTCATATCACAGCGGAATTGTGGCAGAAAGTCGGCTTTGAAGGCGATGTCCACAAACAGGATTGGCCGAAAGTCGATGAAAGCGCCCTTCAGGTCGATGAAATCGAACTGCCAATCCAGGTCAACGGCAAAGTACGTGACCGCATCACCGTTCCTGTCGAAATGGGGAAAGACGAACTGAAGGAACTGGCTCTCGCCCGTCCTCACGTCAAGACCTTTACCGATGGCAAGCAGGTTGTCAAATTCATTGTCGTACCGAAGAAAATCATCAATATCGTCGTAAAATAATATAGGAAAAGGGGTGCCGCCGGGCATCCCTTTTTTTGCAGAAGGAGCCGTGTCATGAAAGATAAACTCACTCCCAACCGGACGGTGCATCACCTTACGTCCCTGAATAATACGCCCTGTGCTGTCATCCTGCCAATTCTCACCATTGGCGGGGAAGAACACATCCTCTTTGAAGTCCGGAGCAGCAAACTGGCCTGGCAGCCGCGGGATATTTGTTTTCCCGGCGGCCGTATAGAAAAAAGTGATGCCAGCGCCCTCGATGCGGCCATACGGGAAACGATGGAGGAACTGGGGGTATGCCGTGGCGATATAGACATATTGGGACCCCTAGATTATATTGAATCCATGGCGGGCGTCACTGTCTGGCCTTTTGCGGCCCGGATTCATACGCAGGATTTCACTTTGAGCCGCGGAGAAATAGCGGAAATATTTACGGCCCCCATTTCCTACCTTCGCTCGGTCCGGCCAGAGGAAAAGCATATGGAAATCGCCACCCGTCCCGGAGCTGATTTCCCGGAAGACGTCTTGTACAACAGCTTTCGCGGTGACCGCAGCTGGAAGCGGCGCAAAACATATTCCGTTTATATTTATCGGTATCAGAAGTGGCCCATATGGGGCATTACAGCTCATATCCTGCGACATTTCCTGTCCCTGTACGAGGCATGAGAGGAAAGAGAATAAAGGAAGATGATGCCACATGTATTTGTATCGGCAGGACCACTAGTCTGGTACGGCTATACGTTTTTGTACGGATATACAATATAGCTATATATGGCCTTTAAAAATGTTACTTTATAATTCAAACGTGTATTCATAAATCATTTATAAATATTTTGTAAACTATCGTTTGCAATGATAACTATTCAATCATGAAAAAAAGGAATAATTGCATTGTATAAATAGCGCCTTTTTCTATTGATTAAATACGTGAAAAGTTGTACAATGCAAGTGTAAGAGCTTGCAGGTCGGATACGTTTGCCTTGTTGCAAGCGACGTTCCGTATAGATAGTGTAAAATTTTTGTATTTATGCAGTATCAATGGCAGGAAAGAAGACCTTTTAGTTTTTACATAATAGATGTTTAAGGAGAGTGGGAACAGTATGGATTTTAAATTGAATGATCTGCAGAAAGACATCGTTAAAACCGTCCATGATTATTGTGAAAAGAAAATAAAACCGGATATCGGCGAACGCGATCACGCAGGTGATTTTGGCGAAGAACATGTAAAAGCTTTGATGCAGGACATGGGTATTGCCGGTATTTACTATCCTGAAGAATACGGTGGAATGGGCAATGACGGCGGCGATGTACTGACGTATATCCTCTGCGTGGAAGAAATTGCCAAATATGATGCCGGTATGGCAGCAACCGTTTCCGCTTCCATTTCCCTCGGTACCAACCCCATCTGGCAGTATGGTACGGAAGAACAGAAGAAAAAATATCTCGAACCGCTCGTAACGGGTGAAAAACTCGGTGCGTTCTGCCTGACCGAACCGGGTGCCGGCACCGACGCTGCTATGCAGCAGACGACGGCTGTCAAGGATGGCGATCATTACATCCTCAACGGCAACAAGATTTTCATCACCAACGGCGGCAAGGCCGATACGTACATCGTATTTGCCATGACGGATAAATCCAAAGGCACGAAAGGCATTTCCGCCTTTATCGTTGAAAAAGGCTGGGAAGGCTTTACCTTTGGCAAGAAAGAAGACAAACTGGGCATTCATACGTCCCAGACTATGGAACTCATCTTCCAGGATGTCAAAGTTCCGGCAGAAAACCTGCTCGGTGAAGAAGGAAAAGGCTTCATCATCGCTATGCAGACCCTCGACGGCGGCCGTATCGGCATCGCTGCCCAGGCTCTCGGCATCGCTGAATCTGCCCTTGACGACGCTGTCGCCTATTCGAAAGAACGTGTACAGTTCGGTCGTCCGCTCTGCAAATTCCAGAACGTTTCCTTCAAACTGGCTGATATGAAGATGAAGATCGAAGCAGCCCGTCTCCTGGTTTACAAAGCAGCCGAAGCCAAACAGGCCGGCGGCCGCTTCTCTCTGGAAGCTGCCATTGCCAAGAGAATGGCTTCCGATATCGCTATGGAAGTTACGACAGAAGCTGTCCAGATTTTTGGCGGCTATGGCTACACCGAAGATTACCCCGTTGCCCGTCATATGCGCGACGCCAAGATTACGCAGATCTATGAAGGCACCAACGAAGTACAGCTCATGGTTACATCGGGCTTCCTGCTCAAATAACCTATCCTTGTTTATGAGGCAGCCATTAGCGCTGTTGACATAAAAATTATTTTTAGGAGGCAACAGAAATATGGAAATATTGGTATGTGTCAAACAGGTTCCGGACACAGCAGAAGTAAAAATTGATCCCGTAAAACATACCGTCATTCGTGCCGGTGTACCGAACATCTTCAATCCGTTCGACCAGAACGCTTTGGAAGCTGCTCTTCAGTTAAAAGATAACCAGGGCGCAAAGGTAACTTTGCTCTCCATGGGGCCCCCGCAGGCTAAAGACGTTCTCCGTGAAGGTCTGGCTATGGGCGCTGATGAAGCATACCTCCTCACAGACCGCAAAGTCGGCGGTTCCGATACGCTGGCTACAGGCTATTGCCTGGCTCAGGCTGTTAAAAAAGTAGCTGAACTCAAAGGCATCGAACAGTTCGATATCATCCTTTGCGGCAAACAGGCTATTGATGGTGATACGGCACAGGTCGGCCCGCAGATCGCCTGCGAACTCGGCATCCCGCAGATTACCTATGCAGCAGCTATCGAAGTAAACGAAGAAGCTAAATGCGTAAAAGTAAAACAGCAGAACGAAGAAGGCTACATCATTACGGAAGCTAACTTCCCTGTCCTGATTACGGCTGTTAAAGAATTGAACGAACCGCGCTTCCCGACCATCCGTGGCACGATGAAAGCAAAACGTCGCGAAATTCCTGAACTCTCCGCTGATGACGTTAAAGCTGACGAAACCAAAATCGGCCTGAGCGGCTCCCCGACGAAAGTTCGTAAGATTTTCACACCGCCTCAGAGAACACAGGGCCTCATCATTCCTGTTGAAGATGACAACGACCAGGCAGCTGTTGATACCTTGATGGAAAAACTGACTGCTCAGAAAATCATTTAATTCTAAGGAGGAAAAGTGAAAATGGATTTAGCAGAATACAAAGGCATTTATGTCATTGCTGAACAATTCGAAGGCAAATTGCGCAACGTATCTTTCGAACTGTTGGGTCAGGCCCGCGTTTTGGCTGACACCATCGGTGACGAAGTTGGCGCTATCTTGATTGGTAAAGATGTAAAACCGCTGGCACAGGAACTGATTGCCCACGGTGCACATAAAGTATATGTATATGACGATCCGAAACTGGAAAACTACAACACGACGGCATATGCAAAAGTCATTTGCGATTTCTTCCATGAAGAAAAACCGAATGTATTCCTCGTAGGCGCTACGAACATCGGCCGTGACCTCGGCCCCCGTATTGCCAACTCCCTCCAGACCGGCCTTACGGCTGACTGCACGGGCCTGGCTGTTGACGACGACGGCAAGACCATCGTTTGGACTCGTCCGGCTCTCGGCGGCAACATCATGGCTGAAATCATTTGCCCGGACAACCGCCCGCAGATGGGTACCGTTCGCCCGAACGTATTCAAAAAACCGGAAGCTGATCCTAATGCCAAAGGTGAAGTTATCGAAAAGACTGCTAACCTCAGCGACGCTGATTTCATGACCAAATTCGTTGAACTCATCAAAATGGGCGGCGAAGGCATCAAAATCGAAGAAGCTGACGTTATCGTATCCGGCGGCCGTGGCATGAATGGTCCTGAACCGTTCACTGGCATGCTGAAAGACCTCGCTGACGTTCTCGGCGGTGCTGTAGGCGCTTCCCGTGCTGCTGTTGACGCTGGCTGGATCGATGCTCTCCATCAGGTAGGCCAGACAGGTAAGACGGTAGGTCCGAAAATCTACATTGCCTGCGGTATTTCCGGCGCTATCCAGCATCTCGCTGGCATGAGTGGTTCTGACTGCGTTATCGCCATCAACAAAGATGAAGATGCTCCTATCTTCAAAGTTTGCGATTATGGTATCGTAGGCGACGCATTCAAGATCGTTCCGCTCCTGACTGCTGCTATCAAAAAAATCAAAGGCTAATAGCTGAGATAAGTAAAGGACTGTAGCATGAAAGCAAAGGCTGTCATGCACAGTCCTTTTTTCTGTCTGAGGCAATAACATCAAACCCCAAACATCAAACTTCAAACCCTATTCCCCCTTGACAAGCTGCAAAGGCGGTCGTATAATTTACGCATACCTAGTGATAAGAAAACAGTTTTGACAAGGACATGACTGGTTGTTCGTTTTATACCAGAGAAGGGTACGGTGGTGAGAGTACCCCATAAGACACGACTTCGTTACCGCCTTGGAACTGGCATCCGGAATAGAGTATGGATGTCCGGTCGCACCGTTACCGCGTTCGAGTACAGCAGGTATTGTCTGCTGAACTAGGGTGGAACCACGTGAGCAAGCTCTCGTCCCTTGAGGACGGGAGCTTTTGTATTACAAAGGAGGATGTTTTTTATGGCAGAATTAATTTTGAAAGATGGTAGCAAGAAAGTATTTGCCGATGGCATTTCTCTTGCCGAAGCCGTCAAACAGCTTAGCAACAGCCTGGCAAAAAAAGTATTAGTCGCAAAGGTAAATGGAGAAGTAACAGACCTGCGTGAACCGATTACCGACGGTTCGACTGTTGAATTCCTCACCTTTGACGATCAGGCTGGCAAAGATACCCTTCGCCATACAGCATCCCATGTCATGGCCCAGGCTATCCAGCATCTCTTCCCGGGCGTAAAATTCGCTATTGGCCCGTCCATTGAAAACGGCTTTTACTATGACCTCGATACAGAACACCGCTTCACACAGGAAGATTTCCCGGCAATCGAAGCCGAAATGGCCAAGATCGTCAAAGAAAACTTGCCTCTTACGAAAGAAGTCGTATCCCGTGAAGATGCGCTGAAACTCTTTAAAGAAGCCGGTCAGGATTATAAAGTAGAACTGATCCAGGACCTGCCGGAAGACGCTGAAATTTCCCTCTACCGCCAGGGCGATTTCGTCGATCTCTGTGCCGGCCCCCATACAGCTTCTACGGGCGCTGTTAAAGCCTTCAAGCTGCAGACCGTTGCCGGTGCCTACTGGCGCGGTGACGAACACAACAAGATGCTCCAGCGTATTTACGGTACGGCTTTTGAAAAGAAATCTGACCTCGATGATTACCTCCACATGCTGGAAGAAGCCGAAAAGCGTGATCATCGTAAACTGGGCAAACAGCTCGACTTGTTCAGTTTCCACGAAGAAGGCCCGGGCTTCCCGTTCTTCCACGCCAAAGGCATGGTCCTTCGCAAGACACTGCTCAAACTCTGGTACGAACTCCATGATGAAGCCGAATACGACGAAATCAGTACGCCGACCATCCTGAGCCGCCATCTCTGGGAACAGTCTGGTCACTGGGATCATTACCGGGAAAACATGTATTTCACCACTATTGATGATGAACCGTACGCCATCAAACCGATGAACTGCCCGGGTGGCATCCTCGTCTACAAGAGCAACGTCCACAGCTACCGTGATTTCCCCATGCGGATGGCTGAACTGGGCCTCGTCCATCGTCACGAACTCCACGGTGCCCTCCACGGCCTGTTCCGCGTCCGCTGCTTCACGCAGGATGATGCCCACATCTTCATGCTGCCGAGCCAGATGAAACAGGAAATTTCCGGCGTCATGGATCTCATTGATAAAGCTTACAAGATTTTTGGCCTCGATTATCACGTAGAACTGTCCACCCGTCCGGAAGATTCCATGGGCTCTGATGAAATCTGGGATCTGGCTACGAAGACGCTGCGTGAAGTCATCGAAGAAAAAGGCGTTCCCTTCCAGATTAACGAAGGTGACGGCGCATTCTACGGCCCGAAACTGGACTTCCATGTCAAAGACTCCATCGGCCGTACCTGGCAGTGCGGTACTATCCAGCTGGATATGCTCATGCCGGAACGATTCGACATGACTTACATCGGCGAAGATGGCCAGAAACATCGTCCGGTCATGGTTCACCGTACCGTCTTCGGTTCAGTCGAACGTTTCCTGGGCATCCTCATTGAAAACTACAACGGTGCCTTCCCCGTATGGCTGTCTCCGGTACAGGTCAAATTACTGCCTATTTCGGACAAACATCTGGCCTATGCCAAAGAACTGCGCAAGAAATTCAAGAAGATGGGTATCCGCGTAGAAGTAGACGAAAGCAATGAAAAAATTGGCTACAAGATTCGCAAGGCCCAGATGGAAAAAGTTCCCTACATGGCTGTCATCGGCGATAAGGAAATGGAAAACAATACCCTCTCCATCCGCGACCGCGCCAAAGGTGATATCGGTGCACAGCCGGTAGACGACTTCATTGCCCATGTACAGGAATTAACGGCAACCCGTAAAGGCTGATCGATACAACGGCATAGGATAGACAAAAACAGGATCCGCTCCACGCGGGTCCTGTTTTTTCGATTATCAGGCAGAGTACGGACCATCTTCGGATAGGTGTTTGACGGTTTTTGCCGAATCCAGTAGAATAGAAGATAGAAAGGTGGTAGTATATATGATTATCAACTGGTTTCCCGGCCATATGTCCAAGGCCCGCCGGCTCATCGAAGACAATCTGAAAGTCATCGACGTCGTCATCGAACTGGTCGATGCCCGGATTCCCATGAGCAGTACCAATCCTATGATTGCAAAGCTCATCGGGCAGAAGCCGTCTCTGGTCGTTCTGAATAAAGCTGATCTGGCCGATCCGGACTGTGTGGCGGAGTGGCTGACTTATTATAAACAGCAGGGCCGCCTCGTGCTGGCTCTAAACAGCAAAGACAGTCGCAGCGTCAAACAGCTCCTCAGCAAGGTACGCCAGCTGGCCGCTCCCAAACTGGAACGGTGGAAGATGCGGGGGCTCAGGACCCGGTCGGTACGTACCATGATCCTGGGCATTCCTAACGTAGGTAAATCGACACTGATCAATACCCTGGCACACCGGAACGTGGCCAAAGCGGCCGATAAGCCCGGCGAAACCAAGGGCAAGCAATGGGTCCATCTGGGAGACAAGCTGGAATTGCTCGATACGCCGGGCGTGCTCTGGCCGAAACTGGAAAATCAGACCTATGCCTGCCGGCTGGCCGCGACAGGAGCCATTTCCGATACGGTCTTTGACATGGAAACGGTTATCTCCGAACTGATCCGGGAACTGGGTCAGTGGTATCCGGAAGAACTAAAAGGCCGGTTCAAGCTCGATAGCCTGGACGAAGCTCCACTTGCCACGGTCGAAGCCATCGGCCGCAAACGGGGATGTATCGTATCGGGCGGCACCGTCGATATGGAAAAAACGTACAAGCTCATACTGAAAGAGTTCCGCGAAGGCCGCATTGGTGCCCTGTCCCTCGACCGGGTAGAAGAACTCAGCGGGGAGGATGCGTAATGGAAACGGCAGCCTATAAACTGGCAGAGCTGAAAGCTATGCTGAAAGACGGACAGACCGACATCCCGGCCCTACTGCAGGCTATGAAGGAAGACTCCCGCGTGTCCGTACAAAAAGAAGCCGCCGCCTTTATGCGCCGCAAAGTGCGGGAAGAAAAAGAACGGGAACGGCTGCTTTCTATGTATACCTACGAAACCAGATTTTATAATGAAAACATCTATCACGTGGCCGGCATTGACGAAGCGGGGCGGGGACCCGTCGCAGGACCGGTTATGATCGCTGCCGTCATCCTGCCTCCCTTCTGGGAATGTCCCGGCCTGAATGACAGCAAAAAAGTACCGCCGGCCAAACGGGAACGGCTCTACGACAAAATCATGGCCGAAGCCGTCGCCGTCTCGTGCATCGCAAAATCGGAAAAAGAAATCGATGACCTTGATATCTATCACGCGACCCAACAGGGCATGTACGATGCCGTCCGGACCCTGTCCGTCCCGGCAGAAGCCGTCCTGGTCGATGCCATGCCTCTGCCGGCCCTTACGGTGACCCATCAGTCCCTGGTCCACGGCGATGCCCTCAGCGCGTCTATTGCGGCGGCATCGATCATTGCCAAAGTGACCCGGGACCGGCTCATGGAACAGTACGACAAGACTTACCCGGAATACGGTTTTGCCGTACACAAAGGCTATCTGACCAGACTACATAAAGAGGCCATCGAAACCTACGGGCCCTGCCCAATCCACCGGCGTAGTTTTGAACCCATACGGACGATGACTCACTTTCACAGAGGAGATGAATGATATGAAACGAATCGGATTTATCGGACTGGGCATCATGGGTGTCCCCATGGTCCGCAACCTGTGCAAGGCAGGGATGGATGTCACAATCATAGACAATGGACACGGCAACCAGAAAGCCATAGCGGAACTAAAACAGCAAGGGGTCCACACGGCACTGACGGGCAGGGAAACGGCCCGGAATCAGGATGTGGTCATCACCATGCTCCCCAGCGGGCGCATTGTAAAAGATGTCCTCACCGGTCCCGACGGCGTACTGGCCGGCATCCGCCCCGGTACGGTCCTCATCGACTCCAGCTCGGTGGCTCCAGTCGAATCGCAGGAATTTGCTGCCCTGGCACAAAAAGTCGGCTGTCCCTTCCTCGATGCACCCGTAAGTGGTGGCGAACCCGGTGCCATAGCCGGCACGCTGGCTTTCATGATCGGCGGCGACGAAACGGTGGCAGAAGGGGTCCGGGACGTCTTTCTGGCCATGGGCTCATCGGCCGTCGTAACAGGACCTAACGGGGCCGGATCGGTGACGAAACTGTGCAATCAGATCATGTGTTTCATCAATATCGCTGCCGTCTCCGAAGCCCTGGTGCTGGCCCAGAAAGCCGGTGCGGATCCTAAGAAAGTGTATGAAGCTGTGCGGGGTGGTCTGGCTGGCAGTGCCATACTGGAACAAAAAGCAGCCCGTATCTATGGCCGCGATTTTGCTCCCGGCGGATTCCTGGAAAGTCAGATGAAAGATATCAATCACGTCATGGAAACGGCACAGGAACTGGACGTCCCCCTGCTGCTGGCACCAATCGTACAGCAGATTACCCAGAGCCTCATGCAGGAAGGCCGCGGCCGGGAAGACAACAGCTGCATGGTGACCTTCTATGAAAAACTGGCCGGTATAACCGTACAGACAAAAGAATAAGAAAAAGGGACTGGGCATGACAGCATACTTCTGTGAAATATGCGTTCTTATCCAGTCCCTTTTCCGTAACACTCAGGAAAGCCCCCGTATATACGCTTCAGCCTTGCTGACCGACACGACGTCGATCCAGCCGGTCTTTATCAGGTGCCGGCAGATACCAAAGACGATGCCGTGGCCTGTGATGAAGTGCTGGAGTTCACTCAGCCGCGCTTCCCAGCCCGGAACAGAGCGATACCCCTCTATAGCCTGATCCAGCAGATTGTTTTCGGGCCACTCTTCGCGGAAATAGCTGTGGATGAATAAAAACAGATCGAGGACGCGGCCATCGATATGGAAGAATTTCATTTCATTTTCCCAGTCGAGAAAGGTAATCGAACGGGTAGCGGGATTCCATGCAATATCGCGCAGGGCGGGCCGGCCATGATGCAGTCCGTATGAATGGAGCTGGGCCAGGGCCACTCCTGCCTTGTGATAGGCTTCGGCCGCGTCCTGCGGATATTCCTTTACGATGCGCTGCAGCGGCCGGCCGCTGGCTTTCATGACGAAATAATCGGGACCCAGGAAGACGATGGCCGGCGCCAGAGGAATCCGGCTGTTCACCAGTCCGATTTTATAGACCTCCGTCAGATAGGCCGTGTGCGCGTTCTGCTTGGCAAAGCGGTTGCGCCCGTTGGACAGGCTGCGCTTGATAAAATACGATGTATCCTGATAGGTAAAAGACAGAACCCGCTTCTTCGGCTGTTTATCCATGGCCATGCGGGCAGCTTTTTCCATTTCCCTGTCATACATAGTGGTACCTCCATCCCAAAAAAGAGAACTGTATCTATTTTACATGATTTTTACAAAGAAGCAA